>DASVDQ010000046.1 GCA_036381035.1 Trueperaceae bacterium
CCAGCCTGCGGGCAGCCGTGCAGTACGCCCGTGCGCGTGGGGGACAGCGCTCTACGGAGGGTCTAACGACCGCAAGGTGACTCCAGAGGACACCGAAGGGAACCAGGCCGCCCCCGACGGGGGCGCCGAGCGCCGTGGGGGCACGGACTGCAGGGGTACCACCGGGGCGGGCGGGCGCCAGCGGGGGATCCTGTTCGTGATGACGGGCGCCTCGGGCGTCGGCAAGGACTCGATAAGGCGCGTCGCGCTGCCGCAGCTCGGCGACATCTTCTACTCGGTCTCCGCGACCACCAGGGCCCAGCGCCCCGGCGAGGTGGACGGCCAGAACTACCGCTTCCTCACGCGCGAGCGCTTCGACGAGCTGCTCGCGGCCGACGGTCTGCTCGAGCACGCCGAGTACGTGGGCGACTACTACGGCACGCCCGCCGCGCCCGTCGAGGAGGCGCTGTCGCAGGGCCGCGACGTGCTCCTCGAGCTGGAGCTGGTGGGCGCCCGCAAGGTGAAGGCGCGGATCCCCGAGGCCGTGATGGTGTTCATCGCGCCGCCCTCGATGAGCGAGCTCGAGCGTCGCCTGCGCGGACGCGGCACCGACTCGGAGGAGAAGATCCAGAAGCGCCTGGCGCGGGCCCGCGAGGAGATCAAGGCCATGCGCGAGTTCGACTACGTCGTCGTGAACGACGACCTCTACAGCGCCGCGCTCGACTTCGTCAGCATCATCAGGGCCGAGCGCGCGCGGGCGCACCGCGTCACCGAGGCCGACATCGAGCGCACGCTGTCCGGCTGAGGCGAAGACCCAGGGCCCTGGCCGGCTGAGGCTGGGACCGAGCGCACGCTGGTCGGCCGAGCCTGGGACCGAGCGCAAGCTGGCCGGCTGAGGAGCGCTTGCTCCGGCCCGTCCCGACTCGGCTTCGGTCGACTCCTCCAGCGACCTGCGGGCTGGGTCGTGCGCCGGCTGCAGGGTCGGCGCGGCGCCCGGAGCACGGGACGGGGCCGGCCCTGTGCTAGGATCCTCGGGTTGCAAGGAGGCCCTACGTGGCTCAGGAAGGTTACGACAAGCTGCTCGCGCTGACCGACTCCCGCTACCGGCTGTCGATCATCGTGGCGAAGCGCGCCGCGCAGCTCAAGTTCGGCGTGCCCACGGTCCTCGAGCCGGACGACGTCCCGAAGAACGAGAACACCGTGTCCCTCGCCATGAAGGAGCTCACCATCTCCGACGAGATCAGGTGGTCCGACGACGACTCGCTGCCCTCGCTCGACGACGTGCGCCGCACCGTCGAGCCGGTGAGGGTGGAGACGCCGCAGACGTTCTCGAGCCCGTTCGACGACGACGAGGACTGAGCGTCCTTCCCGAGAGGCGGCGCCCGGGGCCGAGGCTCCGGGCGCTTCGTTCGGGCTCGCGGTCGCGTCGCGCCGGCCGGCTTGCGGCCGCCCCTCGCTGACCCCTCGCCTCATAGGGACCGCCGGAACGACGACTCGTCGCCGGAGGCCGGCGCCGTGTGGCCGTACCGAGGGCGCGTGGTGCAAGGAGAACGGGCACCGCCCGATGAGGCTTCACGCTGATATACTGCATAAACATGCCGAGCAAGGAGTACAGGCAGCGCCTGATCGCTGAGCTCGTCGAGAACGAGTTCCTCTCCACCCAGGCGCAGATCGCCGAGAGGCTCGCCGAGCGCGGCATAAGGGTCACGCAGGCCACGGTCAGCCGCGACGTCACCGAGCTGCGGCTCGTGCGCGTGCCCGCGGGCAAGGGCCAGCACCGCTACCGCGTCACGCCGCTCACCGGGCAGGAGGACGTGGAGGGCGAGCTGAGGCAGCGCTTCAAGCTGTTCGTGCGCGACCTCGACCGCGGCGAGAACGTCATCGCCGTCAAGACCGACGAGGGGCACGCCTCGGGGGTCGCCTACGTGATCGACAAGCTCGAGCGCGACGACATCGTCGGCACGCTGGCGGGACAGGACACGATCCTCGTCGTCGCCCGCTCCGCCGCGGCCGCCCAGGCGCTCCTCGACGAGTTCGAGCGCCTCCTGGAGTAGCCGGGCGGGGGGTCGCGTCGGGCCCTCGCGGCGCCCGCTCACGGCTTCCGGGACCGTCTCCGAGCCCGTGCTAGCCTCTGTGGCGACCCAAGTGGAGGCGAGCATGTTCCCAGGCCACACCCACGCACACGACGAGACCCCGGCGCCACCGCGAGCGACGCGGCCCGGCGCGCGCTTCCTCGCCCCGTTCGTCGCCGCGCTCGCCCTGCTCGGTGCCGCCTTCGCGCAGCCACCCACGGTCCTGGTCCACCAGTTCGACAGCCAGGACCTCCTGCTCGGCGCCGCGCTGGCGTCCGAGGTGGCGGACGCGCTCGAGGAGAGCGCGGTCGTGATCGGGCCGGAGGTGGCGCCCACGGCGGTGCCGCCCGTTGTCGTCGAGGGCGGCTTCATCAACCCGGTGCGGGTCATAGAGCCCACCGTGATGTTCGGCCCCGCCGGCGCCGACCTGCTGCAGGGCTCCACGGGCGTGGACGTAGCTGTCACCGGTTACGTCGAGGAGCGAGACGAGCGCCTGAGCCTGTTCGTCGCCGTCGCGCAGGACGGCCGCCTGCGCACCGGCGAGCTGACGGCCGACCCCGAGCACCCCGAGCGCCTGGTGCAGCTCGCGGCCGCGTTCGTCGGGGGCGTGCTGGACGAGCTCGACCCCGACGGCGCGCCGCACTACGCGCGCTCCGCCTCGCCCCCTACTCTCACCGGCGGTTTCGAGGGCCCTTACGGGGACTACGTCCGCGCGATCGCGCTCGCCGGGGCCGCCATGCAGGACGAGGCGCTGGCCTCCCTGCGCGAGGCCGCGGGCGCCGAGGGCGTGCCCGAGCGCGCCGCGCGCGTCCTGGACGACCTCGAGGCCGTCATCGAGGCGAGCGGCGAGCCGCCCGCCGACGCCACGTCGGCCGCCCGCCGCGCCCTGTTCTCGATGCAGCGGGCGACGCCGGACATCGCGCTCTCGCGCGCCGCCTTCGCCACGATGGCCGAGGCCACGGGGCTGCCCTCGGCCAGCGCCTGGGAGGCGGCGCTCGCCGCCAGCGTGAACGACCGCGCCGGCGCCGAGGAGGCCTACGACCGCGCCGCCTACGACTACGGCGTGGTGGCGCGCCACTCCTTCCTGCTCTCCCGCGGCGAGGAGGGCGACCCGGCGGCCGTCGCCGCGCTCGTCGCCGACCCCGAGGGCTCCAGCAGCGCGGCGCTGCTGGCGGCTGCGCTCGCCGCCGAGTTCGCCGGCGACGTGGACGGCCAGGTGGCGGCGCTGCAGGCGCTGAACCGCTCGTCGCCGTTCCTCGCCTACCCGCTGGAGGCGCTCTCGTACGTCTACTTCGACAGGGGCGACGGTCGCGCGGCCGCCGAGGCGCTGGCCGTCGCGGTCGAGCTCCAGCCCGAGTCCGACCTGTACTGGACGAACCTCGGCTGGGCCTACTACCTGGTCGGCCAGCTCGAGCTCTCGGAGGAGGCGTCGCTGCGCGCGCTCGAGCTCGACGGCACCCAGTCGGTGGCGGCCTACAACCTCGGTCTCGTGCGCGTCGTCACCGGCAGGCTGGGCGAGGCGATGGCCCCCTACCAGCAGGCGCTGCGCTTCGACCCCGAGGTGAACGACGAGGCGATCCAGGACCTGCAGAACGCTCTCGCGCTCTACCCCGACGAGCCCGGCGTCGACTACGCCCTCGGGCTCCTGCTCGAGGCCGACGGCCGTCGCCAGGAGGCGCGCGACGCCTACAGGCGCTTCCTCGAGCGCGCCGGGGAGGGCCAGGCCGACCTCGTCGCCGACGCCGAGGCCCGCCTGGTGGAGCTGGACAAGCCGCTGCCGCCCATGGAGATCGCCGGCGGGGCGCGGCTCACCCTGGGGGCGCAGGGCCCCGAGGCGACGCCGTTCCACCCCGGCGACGAGGTCCACCCGACCTTCGAGCTCAGCACGCCCGGCGACGAGCTGCCCACGCGCGTGCAGGTCCGGGCCGAGCTGCGTCGCCAGGGCGAGGAGGGCGACCCGCTGGTCGCCAGCGAGGCCGCGGTCGAGGTGCCGCCGGGCGCGGTCGGCTTCGTGGTCGACGGCGTGGCGCTGGCGCTGCCGCAGGACCTCGCCGAGGGGACGTACCAGATCGAGGTGTCGGCCGTGGGCGGGGAGGGCCAGGTCGCGGAGACCAGCGTCGAGCTCGAGGTCGCGGGCGAGCCGCAGGCGCTGCGCCAGCTCATCGGCCGGAACCTCACGATGACCGACCTCAGGTCGGGACAGCCGCTCTACTCGGTGAGCGACCTGTCCAGGGCCGGCCAGCTAGTCGAGGTGCTCGTCGCCGAGCTGCGCTACGCCGCGGACGCCGCCGAGGAGGCGCTGCCCACGGTGGAGACGGGGCGCTTCCAGGGCATGTCGGGCGGCGAGCTGTTCAGGAGCTCGACGGCGGAGGACGTGGAGGCCTTCCTCGCCTACGTGCTGGCCAGCGGGTCGCGCGACGCGCGCTTCGCGTTCGTGGACGCCTACGCGCAGTGGGCGCTGGACGGCGCTCCCGAGACGCCCTAGGGGGCCGGCCGGTCCGGGGAGTGGGCGTCGGCCGCCGGCGGTCGACAGGACGGGCGGCGAGCGGGCGGGCCGCCCCGTCGCCCTAGCCGACCAGGCGCCCCAGCACCCGCGCGCTGGCCAGGAAGGTGCCGGCCGAGGCGCCGAGGGTCGCGAGCACGAACACCAGCAGCACGCGGGCGGCGCGGTTCGTCCACCAGCCCCTCAGCGTCGTGACGTCGCGCCGCAGGCGCTCGAAGTCGCCGACGTTCGGCTTGCGCAGCCACAGCTCCACGCCGGCCGCGACGAACCCGGCGCCGAGCAGGGGGTTCAGCGTCGTGAACGGCGCCGCCACGGCCGTGGCCGCGATCGTCAGCGGGTGGGCCAGGGCGGCCAGGGCGCCGAGGCCCGCGAGCGTGGCGGTGACGATCGTCCAGTCGGTGAGCAGGCGCAGGCCCTCCGCGGGGCTGCGCAGGAACCCGATCGCGAAGCCGGCCAAGACCAGCACGAGGACCGCCCAGGGGACCACCCTGGTGGCCCGGCTGGGCGGCGGCGTCCTCTCGAGCTCGCGCAGGCGAGCGCGCAGCGCCTCGCGCGACCTGGGCGCCGTCGTCGCGGGGGCTGTGGCCGCGGCGGCGCCGCCGCCGGCGGGGTCGTCCGCGGCCCGCGCCTCGGCGCCGGGGGCGGCTGGTGAACCTTCGGGGGAAGCCCCGTCCTGCCCCGGGCCGGCGCCTGGAGAGGCACCTCCGTCGTCGCCCACCACCTCCGCGCCCGCCGCCACCAGCGCAGCGGTGATGCCCTTGAGGTGGCCCGCGCCCACGACCGCCAGCACGTGCCGGTGCCGCGGGGCGCCGTCGCTCCCCACGGCGAGGAGCAGCTTGGCTGCCATGTACTCGTCGCGCTCGGCGATGAGGGGGCCGTAGAGGTCGGCGCGGCTCTGGGCGAACTCGGCGAACGTCGCCTCGAGGACGTCGCCCTCCTTGAGCCTCTCGATCTCCTCCTCGCCCACCTTCTCGCTGGTGAACGCCGAGGCGAGGATGCCGGCGACGAGGGTCAGCCGGCGCCACCAGCCCACGCCGCCGTAGAGCCGCCTCAGCGTGACACCGATGTCGCGGTCGATGAGCAGCAGCGGCAGGCCGCGCTCCCTGGCGCCCGTCACCGCGGCGCGCATCTCGGCCCCCGGCTCGATGCCGAACTGGTCGGCGAGGCGCTGCTGGAAGGCGCCGAGGGCCAGGTTCACGGCCAGCACGCCGGCCTTGCCCTCGCGCAGCACCTGCATGAGGTCGGTCTTGGCGTGCGCCTGCGAGTCGGTGATCGCGGCCAGGCGGCCGGCGTCGAGCTCGATGGCCACGGCGTCGTGGTCGCCCGTGGCGACGAGGCGCTCCACCGCCATGGCCGACGCCTTCGAGACGTGGGCCGTCCCCAGGAGCGTCACGCGCGCGCCGCCCACCGACAGCACCGCCGTGGGCTGCTCGGCCGCGGACGATCGTGCGACGGGCGCGACGGGGGGCTCGGTCATGCGCGGAGTGTACCTGCATAGAATCGCCGCATGACCCGACCGCTAGGACAGTCGGGCCGCACCGGCGTGGACAGGGTGGGCGGCCTCTACGAGCAGGTGCGGCTGGCCCGCCTGTGGCTGCCGCTGTCGATCGTCGGCGTGGTGCTGGTGCACCAGCTCCTGATCGTGCCCCTGCTGCCGCCGTCCGGCCAGTTCTGGGCGCAGCTCCTCTTCTACTCGATCCTCGGACCGCTCGCCACGTACGTGACGCTGAACTGGATCGCCGGCGAGGCGCGCGAGAAGGAGAGGGCGCAGCTCGAGCTGGCCGAGCTCTACCGCGAGCTGCAGGCCAGCCACGAGCTGCTCGGCTCGATCCAGGGCGTCACCGAGCGCTTCGCCGCCTCGCCGAGCCTCGAGGCGACCGTGCGGGCCGCGGCCGAGGGCATCGCCGGCGTGACGGGCGCCACCGGCGTGGCCGTCGTGCTCGGGCCGGAGGGCCTCGGCGTCACGCACGGGCTGGGGCTCGACGACGAGTTCGAGCGCGACGCCCTGAGCCGCGACCAGGAGGCGCGCCGCCGGGCGCGCGAGGGCGACGTCGGCGTGCGCGTCGACCAGGTGCCGCGTGCGGGCGGCGGGCCGCGCTACGCCCTGACGGCGCCGCTGGTGTGGGGCGGGGAGCCCGAGGGCTCGGTCACGGCGTACCTGCCCGGCCCGCCTGACGAGCGGGCGCTCGAGTCGTTCTCGATCGTCGCCACGCAGTTCTCGGCCGCCGCCGAGGCCACGCGCCTGCGCACCCGCGACGTGATGACGCTCGTTGAGGTGGACCGGTCTATCCGCGCCGAGGGGAACCTCGGCCGGCTCCTGAAGAGCGTGCTCACGCAGATGCTGGGCTTCGTGTCGGCGCCGGTGGGCGGCATCTTCCTCTCCGACGGGGAGGGCCTGCTGCGCCTCGCCGCCACGGTCGGCCGCGACCCGGGACCCGGCGCGCGCGCCTGGCGGGTGGGCGAGGGGTTCGTGGGGGGCGTGGCGGCGAGGCGGGAGCCGCGCATCGTCGACAGCCTCGCCGAGAACGGGGCGAACGAGTACGGCCCGCTCCTCGAGGGAGCGCGCAGCGCCCTGGCCGCCCCGCTGCTCGCCGGCGACGAGCTCCTGGGCGTGCTCGTGCTGGCGCACCCGGAGGAGGGCCGCTTCGACAGGTCGGTGCTGCCGTTCATCGGGCTCGTGGCCGGCCAGGTGTCGCTGGCCATACGCAACGCCAACGCCTACCTGCAGTCCGAGGAGCTGGCGATCTCGGAGGAGCGCTCGCGCATCGCGCGGGAGATCCACGACGGCGTCGCGCAGATGCTCGCCTTCGCGGCCCTCAAGCTCGACCTGGTGGAGCGCCTGATGACCAGGGACCCGGCGAAGGCCGCGGCCGAGCTGGAGCAGGCCAAGGAGACCGTGCGCGAGTCGATAAGGGAGGTGCGCCGCTCGATCTTCGCGCTGCGGCCCGTCGACCTCGAGCGCTTCGGCTTCGCCGAGACCGTGCGGCGCTACGCCATCGACTTCGGCCAGCAGAACGACGTGCGCGTGACCGTCTCCTTCGGGCCCCTGCCCGAGCTGTCGCTGAAGTCGGAGGCCGTGCTGTTCCGCATCTTCCAGGAGGCGATGCACAACGTCGCCAAGCACGCCAAGGCGCAGAACGTCGAGGTGCGCCTCGGCACCACCGAGGACGGCATGGCGTTCGTGGCGGTGCGCGACGACGGCGTGGGGTTCGACGTGGACCAGGTGTCGGACCGCGTCACCAGCGCCGGCGGGCTGGGCATCAAGCAGATGCGCGAGCGCGTCGAGGCGCGGGGCGGCCGGCTCGAGATCGACGCGGCCCCCCGCCGCGGCACCGAGCTCTACGCCGCGGTGCCGGTGTGAGGGACGAGCCGCGCCTCCGGCAAGAGAAGAGCCCGGCGTACGCGCCGGGCTCCGCGTCCTCTAACGGCGCGCCCCTGGCGGGCGCCGCCGCCTACCTCTTGCCCTGGCGGCGGTAGCTGTCGCCGAAGCGCTTCTGGAACTTCTCGACGCGGCCCTCGGTGTCGATGAAGCGCTGCTCGCCCGTGTAGAACGGGTGGTTGCCCGACCAGACGTCGACGTGCAGCTCGGGCTTCACGCTGTAGGTCTCCATGACGACCTGGCCGTCGCAGATGACCTTGGTCTTGACCATCTTCGGGTGGATGCCTTGCTTCATGCTCGCGCTCCCTCTCGCGCCCCGCCTCAGCGCGTGGGGCGTCGTGTGCGTCGTCGGGGTGCCCGCCGAGCGGGCGGCACGGGCCGGTCCCGGCGGAGCGGCCCGCGAGATGTTAGCACAAGGACGCGCGCAGGTTCGTGGCGCGCCCCCGGCGCCCGCCCTCGTGAGCCAGCGTGGGCGCCCCGCCCGCGGCCCGGTCCACGCCGCGGCGCTCCCGCCTCAGGCGGCCGACTTCTCCCGCACCTGCCGCTTCACGCGCGTGACGATGGCGCTCATGCCGCGCAGGCGGAGGGGCGAGATCAGCTCGGAGAGGCCCATCCGCGTGTAGAAGTCCTCCGGGGTGGCCAGCACCTCGGGCGCGGTGGCGCCGCTGAGCCCCGCGTGCACCACGGAGGCGAAGCCGCGCGTCGTGGGGGCCTCCTCGGGCGCGTCGAAGTGGAGGGCGACGCGGCCGTCGTCGCCCACCTCCGCGCGGAGGAACAGCGGCGTCTGGCACTCGTGCACCTGCTCGAGCTCGCCCAGTCCCTCGGGCGGCGGCGGGAGCTTCCTGGCGTACTCGAGGAGGAGCGGCAGGCGCAGCGTCTTCGGCGCCGACGCGAACTCCTCGATGACGCGCGCCAGGGACTCGGGGTAGGCGGCCGTCTCGTTCACGGGCCCAGGCTAACGCCTGCGTCACGGCCGAGCCGTCGCGCCGGCCGGTTATCCTCGCCTGGTGGCGCTGAAGCTACCCACCAAGCTGCGCGTCGCGCCGCAGGGGCGCCTCACCGGCAGCCTCGACGTGCCCGGCTCGAAGAGCCTCACGAACCGCGCCCTGCCGCTGGCCGCCCTCGCCGTGGGCACGACCACGATCACGGGGGCCCTCGTCGCCGAGGACTCCGCGGTCATGCTGCGCGCGCTCCAGCAGCTCGGCGTGAGCCTCGACGCCATGGGCGAGACCGTCGTCGTGCGCGGCGCGGGCGGGCCGCTCCCGGCGCGGAGCGCGACGCTCGACGTCAGGCTCTCCGGCACCGCCCTGCGCTTCCTCACCGCGGTGCTGGCCGCGGGGCGGGGCGAGTACGTCCTCGACGGCAACGCCCGCATGAGGGAGCGGCCCATAGGCGACCTCCTCGACGCGCTGAGGCAGCTCGGCGCCGCCGCGGAGAGCGCGGGCGGTCGTCCGCCCGTGACCCTGCGCGCCGACGGCCTCAGCGGCGGGAGCGTGACGGTGAGGGGAGGCGTGAGCTCCCAGTTCCTCTCCGGCCTGCTCATGGCCGCGCCGCTGGCCGAGGGCCCGCTGACGATCGCCGTGGAGGGCGAGCTGCTCTCGCGGCCGTTCGTCGACATGACGCTGGACGTCATGGCGCACTTCGGCGTCGCGGTGCGGCGCGACGGCTACCGGCGCTTCGAGGTGACGCCAGGCACCTACCGCGCCCGCGACTACCGCGTCGAGGGCGACGCGATGGCCGCCGGCTACTTCTGGGCCGCGGCCGCCGTCACCGGCGGCAGCGTGCGCGTGCGCAACCTGGGTGACGGCACCCTCCAGGGCGACGCCCGCCTCGCCGGCGTGCTGGCCGAGATGGGCTGCGACGTCGCCTGGGCGCGGGACTCCGTGACGGTCGCCGGCCCGCGGCGCCTGCGGGGCGGCGAGTTCGACCTCAACGACATGCCGGACCAGGCCCAGACGCTCGCCGTCGTGGGGCTCTTCGCCGACTCGCCCGTGCACGTGGCGAACGTCGGCAACCTGCGCGTCAAGGAGACCGACCGCCTGCACGCCATGGCCGTCGAGCTGACGAGGCTCGGCGCCAGGGTCGAGGAGGGCGACGACAGCCTCACGGTCTGGCCGCTGGCCTCGGAGCCGACGACGCCCGTGGAGCTCGAGACCTACGGCGACCACCGCATGGCCATGGCGCTGGCCGTGGCCGGGGCGCGCCTGCCCAACGTCGTGATAAAGGACCCCGCCTGCGTGAACAAGACCTACCCGCGCTTCTTCGACGACTTCCTCGGCCTGCTCGGGGCCGGTCTATCATGACCGCCGTGGACGCCGGGACCAGGCCGATCATCACCCTCGACGGTCCCGCCGCCTCCGGCAAGTCCAGCGCCGCGAAGGCCGTGGCGGCGCGCCTCGGCATCGCCTACGTCTCCAGCGGCCTGCTCTACCGCGCCGCCACGCACATGGCCCTCGCCGAGGGCGTGCCCCTCGGCGACGAGCGGGCCCTCCTCGAGATGCTCGCGCGCCACGACGTCAGGCTGTGGCCGGACGCCCAGCGCGACCGCCTCACCGTCGACGGCGAGGAGGTCGCGCACCTTCTGCACACCGACGACATCGACGCCCGCGTCTCCGAGGTCGCCCGCCTGCCCGGCATCCGCGCCTGGGTCACCGAGCGCCTCCGCGAGCTGGAGGGGCCCTTCGTCATCGACGGACGCGACATGGGCACGGCCGTCTTCCCCGACGCGCGCTGGAAGTTCTACCTGACGGCCTCGCCCGAGGTCAGGGCCCGGCGCCGGGTGGGCGAGCGCGCCAGCGACCTCGGCGCCGTCGCCGAGGCGATACGCCTGCGCGACGAGCGGGACGCCAAGCAGTCGGCACCCGCCCCCGACGCCATCCACCTCGACACCGGCCCGCTGACGCTCGAGGCCGTGGCCGACTTCGTCTACTTCAAGGTCATGTCCCGCTGGCCGGAGCAGCTCACCGCGGCCACCGCCTGATGGACGGGCCCGTCCGCGCCGCGGACCGGCGCTTCGACGTCCCCGCGGCGCGACTGACGGGCGTCGTCGTCACCAGCACGAAGCACAAGCCGGCCGCCCACCCGCTGGCGCGCGAGGTCGCCGAGCGGTTCGAGCGCCTGGGCGTGAGCGTGACTCTCGACGTGGCCGGCGAGGCGCCCCTGCTCGCCGCGCTCGAGCTGGCGCAGCTCGTCGTGTCGGTCGGTGGCGACGGCACGCTCCTCAACGCCGCGCGGCGCACCGTCGGCAGCGGCGTGCCCGTCATGGGCGTGAACCTCGGCAAGCTGGGGTTCCTCGCCGAGTTCGGCGCGGAGCAGGCGCTGGCGTACGCGTCGGGCAAGCTCGAGCCCGACTGGCCCGTGCAGGACAAGACGATGCTGCAGGTGCGCATCGCGGGCCGGCCCGGCGTGCACCACGCCCTCAACGACGTCATGCTCTCGCAGGGCGTCATGACGCGCCTCGTGCGCGTGCGCATGCGCGTGGACGGCGAGCACGCCACCGAGTACCGCGCCGACGGCGTCGTCGTGAGCACGCCTGTGGGCTCCACCGCCTACTCGCTCTCGCTCGGCGGGCCGATCATCGACCACGGCCTGCACGCGCTCGTCGTCACGCCCGTCGCGCCCCACTCGTTCACGAACCGCCCGATCGTCCTGCCGGGGCACAGCGTCATCGGCCTCGAGGTCCTCTCGCGCACCGACGAGATCGCCCTGGTCATCGACGGCCAGGAGCCCGTGCCCGTCGACGTGGGCGACGAGGTCCTCGTCACCGCCGCGCCGAAGGGCCTCACGCTCCTCTCCACGGGCGAGCGCAGCGCCTTCGACGTGCTGCGCCTGAAGCTCGGCTGGGGCGCGGGCCCCGCCCCTGTCGCCGAGGAGGTCTAGCCGACGCGGGTGATCGACCTGCTCGTCGTGTGCAACGGCAAGGGCGAGGACTACGTGGCCGCCCGCGTGCTGGAGCGCCTGCGCGCTCGCGCGCGCGGCCTGCGGGTCGCCGCGTTCCCGCTCGTGGGCGTGGGCGAGCGGCTGGCGGCGGACGAGGTGGAGGTCGTGGGACCGCGGCGCACCCTGCCCTCCGGCGGCCTCACGCTGCACTCGCTCGGGTCCCTGTGGCGCGACCTGCGCGCCGGCCTCGTGGACCTGACGCTGGCGCAGGTGCGCTACCTGCGCGGGCTGCGCCCGCGCGCCGTGCTCGTCGTCGGGGACGTCTACGCCCAGGCGCTGGCCGCCCTCGTGCCGGCCCCGCGCCGGGTGCTGCAGACGCTCGTGTCGGTGCACCACGGCGGCGGCGAGGGCGTGGGCCTGCGGTGGTTCATGGAGGGCTTCAGGGCGCCGGAGCTGGCGCTGCTGAGGCGCGCCGAGAGGGTCTACGCCCGGGACCCCGCCACGGCCGCGTGGCTCTCGCGCGTCGGCGTGAGGGCCGTCTGCCTCGGCAACCCGATGATGGACGGCCTCGAGGCGCCGCCGCTGGTGCCGCGCGGCGCGCTCGAGGTGCCCGTGGTGGCGCTCCTGCCCGGCGCCCGCGGCCAGGCGGCGGCGAGCCTCGACCTCATGCGCCTGGCCCTCGAGCTCGCGAGGCCCGCGCTGGGGCTCGTCGCCTGGGCGGGGGAGTCCCTGCCGCGCCGGCCCGAGGGCTGGGTCGAGGAGGACGCTCCGTTCGGCGTGGCCGCCGCCTGGCGCCGCGGTGGGAGGCGCCTGTGGGTGGCGCCGGGCCGCTTCGCCGCGGTGCTGGCGTCGGCCGACGCGGCGATCGGCACCGCCGGCACCGCCAACGAGCAGGCAGTGGGCCTCGGCCTGCCGGTGGTGACGTTCCCCGTGCCGCCGTTCCACTCCGAGGCGTTCATGCGCAACCAGAAGAGGCTCCTCGAGGGCGGGCTGCTCACCTGCGAGGCGTCGCCGGAGCGCGTCGCCGCGACGCTCGAGCTGGCGCTAGCGGACGAGGCCGTGCGCGAGCGGGCCAGGCGGGCGGGAGAGGAGCGCATGGGCGGACCCGGCGCCAGCGACGCGATCGCGCGCGAGCTGGCAGCGTGGCTGGCGGGGTAGGGGTCGGCGCGTCCGCGGCGGGACGCGCGTGCCGGCTGGCGGGCTCCGGCGCGGGCCTCTCGGCCGCCGGCGGCGTCCGCGGCCGGCGCGCTCAGTCGGCGGCGACGGCGGCGCCCGGAGGCGCGGCGCGCTCGGCCGGCTCGGCCAGCAGCTCGGTCAGCCGCGACACGCAGCGGTGGTGCTTCTTCGCGTAGGCGCCCTCCCGGTACGAGGCGTCGAAGACGTCGACGACCTCGCCCTCGCCCGAGACCCGCAGCAGCAGGTCGCGCTCGTAGAGCTGGTCGACGAAGTGGACGAACCGCAGCGCCTCGTCCTGGGTGCGCAGGGTGCGGGCGCCGTGCACGTACACGGTCCCGACCTGCGCCAGCAGGCCGGCGTACCGGCTCGGGTGGACGGCCCCCAGCAGCGCCAGCAGCTCCTCCCACGTCAGCGACAGGCGCGGCGCGGGCGAGGGCTCGGTGAGCTCGAGCTCGCGCAGGCGCGCCTCGCTCAGCCACTCTCCGCCGGAGCGCCGCGCGCGGTAGTCGGGCCCGTCGACCGGCACGACCTCGAAGCCGGCGGCCAGCGACTGGATCTCGCGCTTGAAGTCGTCGGCGTTGAAGCGCCCGCGCCCCTGCGCCTCCGGCGGGGTGTTCGAGGTCGTCACCACCGCCGTGCCGCCGGCGAGGAGCGCCTGCAGGAACGACTTCACGATGAGCGTGTTGCCGGGGTCGTCGAGCTCGAACTCGTCGATGCACAGCAGGCGCGTGCCGGCGAACTCCTCCGCGGCGCGTCGCGTGCCCATGGCGCCCACGAGGTAGACGAGCTGCTGGAAGCCGAGGTAGCGCTTGGCGTCGGTGGCCGCCTCGGCGTAGGCGGCGGCCAGCAGGTGGGTCTTGCCGACGCCGAAGCCGCCGTCGAGGTAGAGGCCGGCGCCGGGACGCCTGCCGCGGCGCGGCCAGGGGAGCAGCCGCCGGTCCCGCTGGCGCCGGGCGTCGCGGTCGCGCACGAACTCGCGCACGCGGGCGCGCGCGGCCTCCTGGGTGGGGTGCTGAGGCAGGTAGCTCTCGAACGTGGCGCCGGCGAAGCGCGCCGGCGGCGTCAGGTCCCTCGTGGTGGGAGGCGCGGGCGGCTGCAGGTCGCTCGGGGAGACGAGGCGCGGCACCTGGGCGAGACTAGCACCGGCGTTTGACACCCCGAGCGGCCGAGCGTACAGTTCTCGTTGGTCGCGCCGCGGGGAAGCCGGTGGGAATCCGGCACTGTCCCGCAACGGTGACGGGAGACGAGCGCTCCCGAAGTCCGATCGCCGCGCCGCGACCAGACTGCACCCCTTGCGCGGACGAGGAAGGGCAGGCCTAGGCCGGCGTCAGCCGGCGGCCCCGAACCCAACCGAACCACGCAGGCACGAGGAGTCGTCATGAGCTCTCGCCTGTACACGTTCGTCGCGGCGCTGCTGCTGTCACTGCAGCTGGCGCTAGCGCAGACCGCCGTCGTGGACGACCTCGGTCGCGAGGTGGCGCTCGACGCGCCGCCCGCCCGCGTCGTCTCGATGCTCCCCAGCCACACCGAGAGCGTGTGCGCCCTGGGAGCCTGCGACCTGCTCGTCGGGATCGACAACAACACCGACCTGGAGGGCCTGGGCGACCTGCCGCGCCTCGGCGACCCCTTCGCCCCCGACGTCGAGGCCATCGTGGCCCTCGAGCCCGACCTGGTGCTCGTCGACGAGTACAGCGGCATGCACGCGAGCCTCGAGGAGCTGGGCATCCCCACCTACGCCGGCTCGCCCCAGACGGTGGAGGAGACCTACGCGTTCCTCGCCACGCTGGGGCGGCTGCTCGGGCGCGAGGACGAGGCGGCGGAGCTCGTCGAGAGCGTGCAGGGCGAGCTCGCGGAGGTGGGCGAGGCGCTCCGGGGCGTCGACCGGCCCACCGTGTTCGTGGAGGTCGACCCCACGCCGTACAGCGCCGGGCCGGGCTCGTACCTCGACGAGCTGCTGACGCTGGCCGGGGGCGAGAACGTCGTGCCGGCGTCGCTCGGGCCGTTCCCGCAGGTCGACCCCGAGTTCGTCGTGCTCGAGGACCCGGAGGTCGTGCTACTGCTCGACGCGCCGTTCGGCGTCACCGCGGCTCAGGTAGGCGAGCGTCCCGGCTGGGGCGACCTGAGCGCCGTGACGGGCGGACGCGTCTACGAGCTCACCGACGAGCAGGCCGACGCCCTCAGCCGCCCGGGTCCGCGCCTCGGCGAGGCCGTGAGGCTGCTGGCCCGCCTGCTGCACCCGGAGCTGTTCTGACCGAGGCGTCCACGACCGCCGCCGACGCCGGGGCGGGCCGGCGGACGGGCCGCGCCCTCGTGCTGCCCGCCTCGCTGGCCGCCCTGGCGGCGGTGCTGCTGCTGGCCGGCGCCGTCGGCAGCGCCGACCTGGAGCCGCGTCACCTCGTGACGGCCGTCGCCAAGAGCCTGCGCGGCGAGGACCTCGCGCCCCTCGAGACGATCGCCTGGCGCATCCGCCTGCCGCGCGTGCTGCTGGCGGGCCTCACCGGCGCCGGGCTGTCGCTGGCCGGCGCGCTCTTCCAGGGCGTGTTCCGCAACCCTCTCGCCGACCCTTACCTGATCGGCACGGCCAGCGGCGCGGGCTTCGGCGCCGTGCTCGTCTTCACGCTCGCCGCCTCGTTCCCCCCGCTGGCGGCCGTCGGCGCCCCCGTGGTCGCCTTCCTGTTCGCGCTGCTCACGGTCCTGCTCGTGACCATGCTCGCCAGCGACGTCGGCGGCGTGCCCACGGTGCGGCTGATCCTCGCCGGCGTGGTCGTCGGCGCCGTGTTCACCGCCGCCACGTCGTTCCTGCTCGTCGCCGCCCGCGAGCAGAGCGCGGGCATCCTCAGCCGGCTCCTGGGCGGGTTCGGCTTCGCGAGCTGGGGCAGCGTGGCGGCCCTGGCGGTCTTCACGCTCCCCGCCCTGCTCGTGGCTCGCGCCCTGGCCCGGGCCCTCGACCTGTTCCAGCTCGGCGAGCGCGGGGCCGCTCTCCTCGGCCTGCCCGTCGAGGCCGTGAAGCTGCTCCTGCTGGCCCTCGCCACGCTGGTCACGGCCGCCGCCGTGAGCGTGGCCGGCATCATCGGCTTCGTGGGGCTGATGGTGCCGCACGCGGCGCGGCTGGCGACGGGCCCGGCGCACGCCCGCCTGCTGCCGCTGGCGGTCGTGTGGGGCGCGGCGTTCATGGTGCTGGCCGACCTGCTGGCCCGCACGCTTATCGCGCCCGTGGAGGTGCCCGTCGGCATCGTCACGGCCCTCACCGGCGGACCGTTCTTCCTGTGGCTGCTGAGGCGGTCGCGGCGCGGCGGCGGCGCGGCGGGGGCGGGGGCGTGAACGCGTCGCCGGCCGCCGGCCGGCCGGCGGCCCCGCGCCCCGGGAGTCTGCGGGCCGGCGCGCTCGAGGCCGAGCGGGTCGTCGCCGGCTACCCCGTGCCGCCCGGCCAGGCGCGTCGCCCGGCGCTCGCCGGCGTGAGCCTGCGCCTGTCGCCCGGCGAGTTCGTGGGCCTCATAGGGCCCAACGGCTCGGGGAAGACGACGCTGCTGCGCCTGCTGACGCGCCAGCTCGCCCCCGACTCGGGCAGCGTGCTGCTGGGCGGGCGTCCGCTGGCCTCGTTCGGCCGCTTCGAGCTCGCCAGGCACGTCGCCGTCGTGGCGCAGGAGCCGGAGGTGCCGGTGGGCTTCACCGTGCGCGAGACGGTGGCGATGGGCAGGGCGCCGCACGTGGGCCTGTTGGGCTCGTCCGGTCCCGAGGACGACCGCGCCGTCGAAGCCGCCCTCGCCTCCACGGGCACGCTGGCGTTGGCCGAGCGCCGCATCGAGTCGCTCTCCGGCGGGGAGCGGCAGCGCGCGGTGTTCGCCCGCGCCGTCGCGCAGCGGCCCGACTTCCTGCTCCTCGACGAGCCGACGAACCACCTCGACCTGCGCTACCAGGTCGAGCTCCTCGCGCTCGCCCGCGAGCAGGCGGCAGCCGGCGTGGGCGTGCTCGCCGTGCTGCACGACCTGAACCTCGCGGCTCGCGCCTGCGACAGGCTCGTGCTGCTGTCGAACGGGAGGGTGGCGGCGGAGGGTCCGCCGGCCGAGGTGCTGAGGCCCGAGCTGCTGGCCGCCATCTACCGGGCCGACATCGCGGTGCTGTCCTCCGAGGACGGGCCCGTGATCGTGCCGCGGTTCTGATGGACGCGGCCCGCGTGCGCGGGCCCCTGCTCGCTCCGCGCGGCGCCCTCCGCCCCGGGCCTGCGCCGGGGAGCCTCCTAGAACCTGCTCGGCGGGTCGAAGCGGCGGTGCACCCTGACCGCCAGCTCGTAGAACCCGACGAGGGCCGCGGTGGCGGCGCGCCAGGAGTGGCGCTCCATGTCGCGCCGCGCCCGCTCGCCCAGGCGGCGCCGCAGCTCGCGGTCGCCGAGGAGCCGCCTCACCTGGCGGGTCAGGTCGCCGAGGTCGAGCGGCGTGAACAGCAGGCCGTTGACCTCGTGCTCGATGACGTCCGGGATGCCGCCGGCCCGCGCGCCCACGGCCGGCACGCCGCTCGCCATCGCCTCCATGGCCACGAAGCCGAGGGTCTCGGTGTCGGAAGGGAACACGAAGACGTCGGCGCTGGCGTAGGCCGCGGCCAGCTCGGTGCCGGCCATGTAGCCGGTGAAGACGGTGTTCGTGCCGGCGAACCTCTGCCGCAGCTCGGCCTCGGCCGGGCCGGAGCCGATGAGCGCCAGGCGCACGCCGGGGATCTGCGTGACCGGCGCGTAGAGCCAGTCGATGCGCTTCTCGAACGACAGCCGGCTGACGCACACCAGCAGGGGCGCGTCTGGGTGGCCGCCGGTGAGGCGCTCGCGCATCTCGCGCGTGGCCCGCTCCGGCCTGAAGAGGTCGGTGTCCACGGCCTTCGGCCACAGGCGCACGCGCTCGATCCCGAGGCCCCGCGCCGACTCCATCATCGGCCGGCTCGTCACGAGGTTCACGTGGGCCTGGTTGTGCACGTCGCGCAGGAAGCGCGCGCCCGGGCGGCTGAGCATGGGGAGCTTGAGGTGCCTGGCGTACTGCGTGAGGTCGGTGTGGTAGCTGGCCAGCAGCGGCAGGTTGCGCTGCTTCGCTATGGCCGTGCCCCACAGGCCGAGCACGACCGGGTTCACGACGTGGACGATGTCGGGCTCGAAGCGGTCCAGCTCGCGGCCCAGGCGCGGGCGCGGCAGGCCGAGGAACAGCTCGGGGTACCAGGGCTTGAACGACAGCGCGGGCACCGCGACGACGCGGTGCCCGGCGTAGGTCTCGGGCGGCTCGTGGGGCGCGAAGACGAGGGCCTCGTGGCCGAGGACGGCCAGCTGCTCGAGCGTGCGCGCCAGCCGCGTGACGATGCCGTCGATCTTCGGCAGGAACGTCTCGGTGAAGAACGCTACGCGCACGCCTCGCGCCCTCGGGCCGCCGGCCCCCTCCGGACGTCAGCCGGCGGTGACGGTCTCGCGGCGCTGCGCGAGCTTCGGGTCCCCCGGCCGGTTGTCGCGCGTCCAGGTGCTCGTGCAGGGGATCTTGTCGAGGTCGGCGCGGTCGGCGTAACGCCTGGCGACCTCGGCGACCTCCACGAGCAGGCCTTCGGCCAGCGTCGTGGGTTCCAGGCCCAGGTCGAGGAACGTGTCGTTGCTCGCGTGGAGGTCGTTCTCGGCGTCCTCCTTGCGCGGGTTCGGCACGTAGGCCAGCTCCGCGCCGGTGATCCTGCTGATGAGCTGCGCCAGGTCGCGGACGCGGTGCGTCTCGGTCATCTGGTTGATGATCTTCACGCGGTCGCCCCGCTGCGGCGGGTTCTCGAGCGCGAGCTGGACGCACTTCACGGTGTCGCGGATGTGTATGAACGCGCGCGTCTGGCCGCCGGTGCCGTGCACGGTGAGCGGGTAGCCCACCGCCGCCTGCATGAGGAAGCGGTTGAGGACGGTGCCGTAGTCGCCGTCGTAGTCGAAGCGGTTGATGAGCCGCTCGTCGAGGCTCGACTCGGGCGTGTTCGTGCCCCACACGATGCCCTGGTGCAGGTCGGTGATGCGCAGGCGGTCGTTCTTCGCGTAGTAGGCGAAGAGGACCTGGTCGAGGCACTTCGTCATGTGGTAGACGCTGCCGGGGTTCGGGGGGTAGAGGAACTGCTGCTCGACCTCGCCGCCGTCGTCGGTGCGCACGATGACGTCGAGGTACCCCTCGGGGATCTTCATGCCGGCCGTGCCGTAGCCGTAGACGCCCATCGTGCCGAGGTGGACGACGTGGACGTCGAGGCCCGACTCCACGACCGCCGCCAGCAGGTTGTGCGTGGCGTTGACGTTGTTGTCGACGGTGTAGCGCTTGTGCCAGCTCGACTTCATCGAGTACGGCGCGGCGCGCTGCTCGGCGAAGTGGACGACGGCGTCCGGCCGCTCGGTCCTGATCAGCTCGAGCAGGCGCGCGTAGTCCTGCGCCACGTCCACGCGCACGAAGCGCATGGTCCTGCCGGTCAGCTCGCGCCACGCCGCGAGGCGCTCGCCCATCGGCCGGATCGGGGTCAGGCTCCCCGCCTCGAGCTCGTTGTCGATGTTGCGGCGGGAGAGGTTGTCGAGGATCACGACGTCGTGACCGAGGTTGCTGAGGTGCAGGCTGGTCGGCCAGCCGCAGAAGCCGTCACCTCCGAGTACGAAGACCTTCATCAGTTCCTCCAGGCGCGGTCCGGCGCTTCGCCGGAGGCTGGCCCGCCGGGGCCGGCCCGCCGCGAACGCCTCATTCCGGTCGAGCGGAGAGCGCGCGCAGCAGGAGCCGCCAGCGGCGCCTCACGATGCTGCGACGGTAGCCTACCGCGCCGGCGCGCCAGTCCGCAGGCGCGACCCAGGACCACAGGACCGCGGTGGCGATGAGCCAGGGGTGCAGCAGCGCCCAGGCGAGCGCCGTGAGCCCGCCGAGGTAGGGGCGTCCCAGCTGCCGCGCGCCCACGGTCATGCCGACGACCATGGCGGCGGTCTGCGTCGCGTAGCAGCCCAGCACGACGGGCGCCAGCTCCGGTGCGAGCGGCAGGGCGAGGACGGAGGCGACGACCGCGAGGCTCTCGAACCCGAGCACGACGAGCCCGAGGAGGAACGCCGGCCGGTAGTGGACGGCGTGCCGGTAGCGGGAGACCCAGCGGCTGCGCTGCCTCAGGAAGCGGAGCGGTCCGCCGGCGCTGGCGGTGACGGCCCTGGCGTCCGGCTCGTCCGCGAACACGACCCGCGCGCCGGGCAGGGCGCCGAGGCGCTGGGCCAGGAGGTCCTCGTCGCCCGACGGCGCCCTGGCCGAGGCGCCGAAGCCGCCGGCCGCCTCCAGCGCGCTGCGGAGGTAGGCCTGGTTGTTGGCCGACGAGGCGAAGGCGTGGCCGTGGCGCAGCAGGGAGCGCGAGACCAGCATCAGCGAGAACCAGTCCGCGGCCTCGAAGAGCCGCCAGAACGGCGTGCGGCGCGTGAGCTCACCGGGCGGCAGCGTCTCGACGAAGCCGCACACCATGACGACGCCAGGCGTGAACCGGCGCACCAGCGCGCTGACCCACCCGGGCGAGAAGCCGCAGTCGGCGTCGGTGGTCGCGATGACCTCCCCGCGCGAGGCGGCCACGCCGGCCATGACGGCGTTCACCTTCGGCGCGTAGCGGCGGCTCGGCTCCCTCACGCGCACGAGGCGGAAGCGCGGGTCCTCGGCGGCGAAGCGCTCGACGACCGCGGCGGTGCCGTCGGTCGAGCGGTCGTCGACGATCACGAACTCGATGGGCCCGGGGTAGTCCAGGCGGGCCAGGCTCGCGAGCGTGCGCGGCAGACGCGCCTCCTCGTCGTGGGCTGGTACGACCACGGACACGGACGGGGTGGGGGAGGAGAGGCGCCAGCGCGGGTCGGCCGAGGCGCGGCGCCCGCGCGGCTCGTCGGGCCGGAACATGCCCCAGATCACCCACGCCTGGGCCGCGACCAGCGGCACGGCCAGGAGCAGGAGCGCTGCTGCGAGGACCTGGGCCATGGGGCGACCGGCTCCGGGAGCCTCGGTCGCCACGAGTGTAACAGGGCCGGGAGCGGCGCGGTACGCTCGCCGCGTCGTGAGCGATGACGTGCTGGAGCCGGCGCCCCCCGCCGGCGGGGCGCCGGACGCGACGGCCGCGCCGGGGGCCGTGACCAGCTTCCACGCGCTCCTCACCTCGCTGCCCGACTACGAGGGCCAGGTCGCGGCCTACACCTTCTTCCCGCCGCGACGCGGCGCCGTGGAGGAGGGCTACGCCGGACCGTACGCGCCCGAGCTGCGGCGGCTCGGCGTCGTCCCCTACGGACATCAGGCGGCGGCGCTGCGGGCCCTGGGCTCCGGCGAGGACGTCGTCGTCGCCACCCCCACGGCGTCGGGCAAGTCGCTGGTCTTCCAGGTGCCGCTCGCCGCCGCCGTGTCGCGGGGCGGCACCGGCGTGGTGCTCTACCCCACGAAGGCGCTGGCCCACGACCAGCTCGGCCGGCTGAGGGCCCTCTACGCGTCACTGCGTGGGCCCGGCGCCCCCGAGCCGGAGGCGGCGATCGCCACCTACGACGGCGACACCGCCACCGAGCGCCGCGCGACCGTGAGGGAGGGCGTCCGCGTGGCGCTCACGAACCCCGACATGCTGCACTACGGCGTCCTGCCCTACCACGAGCGCTGGGCCGCCTTCCTCGGCTCCCTCGAGCTCGTCGTGCTCGACGAGCTGCACGCCTACCGCGGCGTGCTGGGCACGCACGTGGCGAACGTGGTGCGCCGGCTGCTGCGGCTCGCCGCGCGCTACGGCGCGAGCCCGCGCGTGGTGTGCGCCAGCGCCACCGTGGGCAACCCGGGCGAGCACGCCGCGCGCCTCACCGGCCGGTCGTTCACCGTCGTCGACGCCGACGACGCGCCGGCGGCGGCCCGCGAGTTCGTGGTCTGGAAGCCGCCCTCCACCCAGGACGGCCGCCGGCGTAGCGCCAACTCCGAGGCGGCGCGGCTCGCCGCTGCGTTCGCCGCGCGCGGCGTGAAGAGCATCTTCTTCTGCAACTCCCGCAAGGCCGCCGAGCTGGTGCGGCGCTACGCCGCCCAGCAGCTGCCGCCCGAGCTGGAGAGGCGCGTCGGCTCGTACCGCGCCGGCTACACGGCCGAGGACCGCCGGGCGCTGGAGCAGGCGTTCCGCGCCGGCGAGGTGACCGTCCTCACCGCCACCAGCGCGCTGGAGCTGGGCATGGACGTGGGCGGCGTCGACGCCGTCGTGATGGTCGGCTACCCCGGCTCGAAGATGGCGCTGTGGCAGCGCGCCGGACGCGCCGGGCGGGGCGGCCGGCGGTCGCTGGCCCTGCTGATCCCCGCCGCCGACCCGCTCGACGAGTACTACCTCACCCACCCTGACCGGCTCGTCGAGGGGCCGGTCGAGAACGCCGTCGCCGACCCCCACAACCGCGTCGTGCACCCGCTGCACGTCGCCTGCGCGGCCGCGGAGGCGCCGGTGCGGGAGGGCGAGGAGCTGCTGGCGCCTTGGCTCGACCTGGCCGACGTGCCCGGCCTGCACGAGACGCCCCGTGGCTGGGTGCACCGGGGGCGCTACCCGCACCGGCGCGTGAGCCTGCGCGGCACCGGCGGCAGGCTGATCAGGCTTAAGGACGGGGCGGGGAAGACGCTGGGCGTGAGCGACCTCGGCGCCGCGCTGCGCGAGCTGCACCCCGGTGCCGTCTACCTGCACCAGGGCGAGACGTACCTCGTCGCGAGCCTCGACCTGGAGCGCGGCATCGCCAGGCTGCTGCCGCACATCGAGGACTACTACACGCAGCCGCGCAGCGAGACCGACATCGAGGTGCTGCGCGTCGTGGCGCGCGGGCGCGGCGCGGTCCCCGCCGTCGGCGCCGAGGTCGGCTGGCTGCCCCCTGGCGTCGCCCTCGGCGACGTGCGGGTCACGCACACGGTCACCAGCTACGTGCGCAAGCGCTACTTCTCCGAGGCCGTGATCGAGGAGAGGCCGCTCGACCTGCCGGAGACGAGCTACGTCACGCAGGCCGTCTGGTTCGACGCCGAGGGGCTGGCCGAACCGCCCGCCGCCGCCGACATGCCCTCGGCCCTGCACGCGCTCGAGCACACGCTGATCCAGCTCCTGCCGGCCTTCGTGCTGTGCGAGCGCGCCGACGTGGGCGGCGTCTCCTACCCCGTCTACCCGGCCACGGGCGGTCCCCTCGTCTTCGTCTACGACGGCTACCCCGGCGGCGTCGGCTACGCCTGGGCCGGCGCCCACGCCTTCGCCGACTGGCTGCAGGCCGCGCGCGACCTGCTCCGCGCCTGCGACTGCAAGGACGGCTGCCCCCGCTGCGTGCTCTCCCCGAAGTGCGGGAACGGCAACCAGTACCTCGACAAGGGGGCGGCGCGCGTCCTCGCCGACGCGCTGCTCGGCCGCCTCGGCGGCGCGTCCGCGGCGCTCACGGCCTGAGCTCGCGGCGCGTGGGGGGCGCCACCGCCTCGCTCCGCGCCGGGCGCGCCAGCGCCGCAGGCCCGGGCTCCCGGCGCGTCCACCGGCGCTCGGGGCCGTGCTAGTCTCCCGTTCCGTGCGCGTAGGCTTCGTCACGCAGCTCCTCTGGGACCGCTACGGGCCGTTCTGGAGGGACCTCGTCGCCGGCTGCGGCGCGGAGCCGCTGTTCCCCGAGGCCGGGGCCGTGCGCGAGGCGCTGGCCGCCCTCCCGGCGGACGCCGCGCCCTCGGCGTCGTTCCGCCTCGCCCTGGCCCAGGCGCTGGCGCTCGACGAGGCCGACCTGCTCGTCCTCCCGCGCCTCAACCCCGACGCGCCCAGCGAGCGCGGCGCCGCCCGCGACCGCTGGATCGCCGACCTGCCCGGCGCGCTGGTCGCGGCCCTGCCCAGCGGGGCGCGCTACGTGCCCGTGGCCGCCTACCCCGACCCGGCCGTCGAGTCGGACGCGGTCACGCTCCTCACCGAGCTGGTCCGCGGCGCCGCCGAGGTGGGCCGCGTGTGGGCGCGCTTCCGGGTCAGGGCGCAGCACCTGGCGGAGGGACGCGCCGAGGCGCACAGGGCGCCAGGCGCCGACCGCGCCGCCGCCCGGTCGTTCGCGCACGGCGACGCCGTCGTCTACCTGGCGCAGCCGTGGGTCATGACGCCGGAGGTCGCCCGCCGGCTGCGGGAGCGCGACGAGCGCGTCGTCACGCAGCTCGCCGTCGACCCGGCCAAGGCGCGCGAGGAGGGCTGGCGCTTCGACGAGAAGCTCGTGCACACGGACGCCGAGGTGCTGGGCGCCGCGCGGCTGCTGTCGCGACGCGCCGGCGCCTCCGAGGTGCGCCTCATCGTCGACGAGGGCTCCGACAGCGACGCCTGGCTGGCGCGCCGGCTCGAGCAGGTGGTGCGCCGACCCTTCGCGGCGCAGCCCTGGCCGGAGGCCCTGGGCGTGGAGGACCCGTTCGACGCCCTGCACGCGCTGCCGGTAGACTGACCCGCGTGCACGTCCTGGTGACGGTCCTCGGGCTGGCGACCGCCGCCGTGAACGTCTTCGGCGCCTGGGCCGTGAGCCGGCGCCGCCCCCTCGTCTCCCGCCTGTTCATGCTCGCCGCGGCCGTCGTGACGGTGGCGTCAGTGGCCTACGCGTTCTCGTTCCGCGGCGCGTTCTGGCTGCTGCTCGCCGGCGCGGCGCTGACGTTCCTGTCCTCGCTCCTCAACGCGCGCCTCGTGCTCGGCGTCGTGGTGTGGCAGAACCACCTGGCGCGCGGTCTCGCGCTGGGCGGCCTCCTGGCCCTGGCGTGGTGGGCCCTGCCCTGAGGCGCGCTCGGCGGCCACCGCGGCGGGCCCGACCGTGTACTCGTCCGGCGCCACGGTCTCATCGGCGCCCCCCTCGCCCTACGCCTTGCCCTAGCCTTGGCGCATGAGGACAGCGCTCGCCCTCCTGCTCGCCGCCTGGCTGAGCGCGGCCCGGGCCCAGGGAGGACCCGCCTTCGCCGACGTGCCGCCGTGCCACTGGGCCGCCGAGGCCGTGCAGCGCCTGGCCGGCACCGGCATCTTCATCGGGTTCCCGCCCGACGACGCCTACCTGAGCACGAACGCCCTGCGGCAGGTGTTCGAGGGCCTGCGCTGCGGCGACCCCGCCTGGAGCCTGCGCTTCATCGACGGCGGTCCCGAGGCGCTCCGCGAGCCCGGCCTGCCCGACCTGGAGGGGTTCGAGCTCGAGGTGCAGCCGGCCTTCATCGAGGCGGGCCGCGCCCGGCTCGCGTTCGCGCTCACCGCGGTGATAGACGGCCGGACCGAGGTGCGCGAGGGCGTCGTCGACGTGCGCCGCACGGACGCGGGCTGGCAGGTCGCCTACGCCGACCTGGCCGCCCTGGACCTGCCGATCTTCCCGCGCTGAAGCGGCGCCGGCTCGACCTGGAGCGGCCGGTCTTCCCGCGTCGAGCGGACGCGAGCGCGCGGTGAGGCAGCAGGTCCCCAGGCCCTGAGCCTCGCGCGCCGAGCGTCCGCCGGTTCGCTCGGCCCGGCGCCCGGCCGCACCGGCCGGGCCGCTGAGTAGCATGCGGAGACCATGGCCGCCACGCGAGTCCAGCTGCTGGGGCCACCGCGGGTGCTGCTCGGCTCCCGAAGCGTCGCCTTCGAGGCGGACAAGCGCTACCAGTGCCTCGGCTACCTGGCCTGGAAGGGCGATTGGGTGAGCCGCGACGAGCTGGCGTTCCTCTTCTGGCCCGATGTCGACACCGCCAGGTCCCGGCACAGCCTGCGGCAGCTCGTCAGGCGGGTCCGCGGGTTGCCGTGGGCGCCCGCCCTCGAGCCCGAGCGCGACCGCCTCCGCTGGCGCACGCGGACGGACGTGGGCGACCTGGTGCGGTACCTGGAGGAGCGCGACTACCAGAGCCTGCTCACGGCCTACCGCGGCGACCTGCTCGAGGGCATGGCGAGCGGCGACGGCGGCGAGTTCACCTCCTGGCTGGAGCAGGAGCGCGAGCACCTGCGGACGGCCTGGCGTCGCGCCCTGTTCGGTCACGCCCGCGAGCTCGAGGCGGCGGTGAGGCTCGACCGGGCCGTCGGCGTCATGGAGGTGCTGCTGGCCCGTGACCCGCTGGACGAGGACGCCGTCCGCGCGCTGCTGCGGCTCGGCCTGCGCCTGCGGGACCGCCGCGGGGTGATGGACGCGTACGGCGCCTTCGCCGAGCGGCTGAGGGCGGAGCTCGACCTCGCTCCCACGGCGGAGACCCAGCGCCTGGCCGAGGCGCTGCGGGCGGCGGGTCCCCCAGCCCCTCGCCCGCGGCCGTCGACGGCGGAGACCGGGGGGACCGACCGCCCCTCCCTGCCGCGCGCCTTGACCAGCTTCGTCGGCAGGGAGGCGGAGCTGGCCGAGGTCACTCGGCTCCTCGCCCGGCCGGAGTGCAGGCTGGTCACGCTGACGGGTTTCGGCGGCGCGGGGAAGACCCGCCTGGCACTGCGCGTCGCCGAGTCCCTCGGTCAGCACTACCCAGACGGCGTGGCGTTCGTCGACCTCACCGCGCTCGAGCGCGCGGAAGCCGTGCCCGCCGCCATCGCGGGCAGCCTGCGGCTCGCTCTCGAGGGCCGCGCCGAGCCGCTGGCGGAGCTGGCTCGGAGCTTGGGGGACGGACGTCTGCTGGTGGTGCTCGACGCCTTCGAGCACGTCGTCGTAGGCGCCGCGCTCGTGGCTGACCTGTTGGAGGCCTGCCCCGGCCTCGACCTGCTCGTCACCTCGAGGGTGCGGCTCGGGCTAGGGGCGGAGTGGGTACTGCCGCTCGGCGGGCTGAGCTTCCCGCCGGACCTCGATGTCGGCCTCGCGGACGCGCTCGTCTCCGACGCCGTGCGGCTGCTGGTGGAACGCGCCCGCCGTATGCGGCCCGGCTTCGCGCTGAGCGAGGCGGACGTGGCGGACGCCCTGAGGCTATGTCGGCTCGTGGACGGTTCGCCCCTCGCCCTGGAGATGGCCGCGGTGTGGCTGCGGGCCCTCACCCTGACCGAGGTCGTGAGCGAGATCGGGAAGGACATCGATTTCCTGCGGGACGCCGAGGGGTCCGACCGCCAGCGGAGCCTGCGCGCGGTCTTCGAGCACTCGTGGAGGCTGTTGGGGCCCGCCGAGAGGCGGGCCCTCCGCGCGCTCTCCGTGTTCCGGGGCGGCTTCTCGAGGGAGGCGTCAGCGGTGGTCGCCGGCGCGCCCACCGCCGTGCTGGCCGCCCTGATCGACAAGTCGCTCGTGCGCATGACGCCCGACGGGCGCTACGACCTCCACCCGTTGGTGCGCCGGTACGCGCTGGCGAAGCTGGCGGAGGCGCCGGGAGGGACAGAGGAGGCGGAGTGCCGCCACGCCGAGTACTACGGCCGGCTGCTCGCGCGGCTCGAGGCGGAGGCGGGCTCCCCGTCCCACGCTACGGCGCTCCGCGTCTTCGAGAAGGAGCTCGAGAACGTGCGCGCCGCTTGGCGCTTCTTCTGCCGTAGGCCGAGACATGGCGAGCTGAGGCGGCTCACCTGGCTCCTGCGGCTGTTGTTCGACGGCACGAGGCGCTACCGCGAGGGCGCGCAGCTCATGGAGCTAGCGCTCGACGAGCTGGGAGCGGACGAGGCGCACGCGCCCCTCGTGGGGACCGTGCAGACCAACCAGGCCTGGCTGTACTACCGCATGGGGATGCACCGGGATGCCGCCGCGCTGGCCGACAGCGGGCTCGGCAAGCTCGCGGCGCGGCGCGACCGACGGGAGGCCAGGACGGGCCTCAACGTCCTCGGTGCGATAGCGTTCGCGCGCGGGGACCACGCCGCGGCGAAGGCCCGCTGGTCCGAGGCGTTGAGCCTCTCCGCAGGCTCGCCGAGGGCGAGGGCTGCCTTCCTCAACAACGTGGCCTTGGCGGAGGAGGGCCTCGGCGAGTACCGGGAGGCCAGGGAGCACCTGGAGGCCGCGCTGGACCTCAACCGGCGCCTCGGGGACAGGGCGCGCATCGCCAACAACCTCAACGCGTTGGCCGAGCTCCTGCTCGAGCTCGGCGACGCGCGCGCGGCCGCCGAGACCTTCGACGCGGCCCTCGAGACCGCGGAGGAGTTCGACCACAGGCAGGCGCTACCCCACGTGCTCCACGGTCTCGGCAGGGCACATGACCTGCTGGGCCATCCGCGCCGGGCCTGGCGCTACAGCGACCGCGCCGTGACGCTGTTCCGGCAGGGTGACGAGCGCCCCGCGCTGGGCCTGGCCCTGAGCGACCGTGGGCGAGCGGCGATCGGCATCGGCGACCTGGAGGCGGCCGGGGCCAGCATCGGCGAGGGCCTGGAGCTGGCCGTCGCCGGCGAGAGCGCGCCTGACATGCTCGCGGGTCTGGCGGCGGCGGCCGAGCTGCACCTGGCCCTGGCGCGGCCCGCCGAGGCGGTACCGCTCCTCGGCGTCGTGGCCTCGCACCCGAACGCCAGGCGCTCCGACCGGGAGCTGGCCCAGCGCCTGTTGAGTGAGCTGGGGGCCGGCGCCCCCTCTGGCTCGGGGCTCGACCCGGCCCCCGACCTGAGGCGCCGCGCGCTCGAGCAGTCGCGACGCGTGCGGCGCCTCGGCGCGGCGGCTAGTTGACGATCGTCGTCGTCAGGATCACGAAGTCCGAGCCGGTGTTGTCCTCGTCGTCGGTGACGCTCAGACGCAGTTGGATGGAGTGGAAGCCCTCGCCGAGCTCGCCGAAGTCGAACGTCCCCGAAGGGGACCAGTCGAGGTCCGCGCCGCTCCCCACGGCCACGGGCTCGCCGCCGTCCAGGCTCGCGCTCCACTCGAAGCTCAGTGGCGTGTCGCCCTCGGGATCGGTCGCCGTGCCCACCAGGGCGAGGTCTCCCGACAGTGGGATGTCCGCTCCGTTCTCCGGGCTGGTGATGCGCACGAAGGGCGGGAGGTTAGCCGGCGGGTCCACGACGTCGACCGTCACGCTGTCGACGCCGCTCGCTCCCTGCGGGTCGGTCCCGGTCACGGTGATCGTGCGGGTCCCGCTGTCGTCGAGGGACACCTCCAGCTCGCAGCCGGTCTGCGGGAAGGGGTCGCTCGGGAAGCTGCTCGTCCAGGTGAGGGCCGCGCAGGGGAGCTCCCCGCCGGGCTCGTTGAGGTCGTCGGCGCTGGCGCGGATGACGACCGCGGCGGTGCGGAAGATCTCGGCGCCTTCCACGGGCTTGGTGATGGCCACGGTCGGCGGGGCGTTCACGACCACGAGCGTGAAGCTCACGCTCGAGGTCGCCCCGCCCTCGTCCTCGGCGGTCACCACGATCGTGCGGCTGCCCACTGAGTCGAAGACGTGCTGGACGGCGGTGCCGGTCCCCAGGAGGCCGTCGGCTTCGGACCGCCACTCGATGGTGCAGCAGCCGTTCCCGTCCTCCAGGTCGTTCGCCGTGGCGCTCAGGTTCACCGGTAGGTTCAGGCCGCGCTCCACGGTGCCTCCGTCGTCCACGCCGAAGACCTCGAGGCGTGGCGGCACGTTGCCGAGCGCCGTCAGCACCGCCCCCAGCGCGTTCACGTAGCGCTTCACGTTCGGGTCCGGGCTATCGTGCGCCGTCTGCATGAGGATCTCCTCGACGCCGTCGGCGCCCAAGGAGGGGTCGGCGGCCCAGATCAGCGCCGCGACCCCGGCCACGAAGGGTGACGAGTAGCTGGTGCCGTTCCTCGCCCTGGCTTGGTTGCCCGGCGCAGCCGGGTTGGGACCGAGCCAGAGCGTGTAGGGAGCGAAGATGTCCACCTGCTCGTCGCCGTAGTTCGACTTGGGGTGCCTGGTCTTCGCGTTGCCGCGGATGCCGCCGACGCAGATGACGCCGGCGTTCTCGCACGGCGTGTGCCAGGCCCTCTCCCAGCCGAGGCACGCGCCGAGCACGCAGCGCTCGGCGTCGACGTCCTCGCCCGAGTTGCCCGCCGACGCGAACAGGAGCATGCCCGTGGTGCGGAAGAGCGCCGTCGCCGCCTCGAACGGCAGTACGCTCCACGCCAGGTAGTCGGGCACCGGCGCACCGCAGCTCATGTTGGCGATGTCGGCGCCGAAGGCCTTGGCCTCGCCGAGGGCGACGATGAGGGTGAACATGTCGCAGAACGTGAAGACGAGGATGGGGTGGGCCACCGGGCCCGCCGGCCCCGAGCTGCCGTAGCCGTTGTCCGGCAGGGCGAAGGCCGCGCTCGCCACGTTGGTGCCGTGCCAAGGGCACGAGTTCCCGCCGGCGCAGTCGACCAGGTTCTCTGTGCCGATGGGGTTGAACAGGGGCACGTTGGGGATGGCCTGCCAGCCGGCCGGGAAGTCCTCGTCGGGCTCGAACCCCATGTCGAGGACGGCGATGCCCACCTCCTCGTCGAGCCTGCCCGCGAACTCGAGCGCTCGCCACGCCTCGGCCACGCCGATCTCGAGCACGCTGGTGAACGAGCCGCCGGTGGCGTTGTGCGAGGGCCAGGTGAACGCGTTGGGGTCGTAGGCCACGCCGGCCACCGTCTTGTCGGCGCTGGGAGCCTCGACGGAGGACCTGTCCGAGAACTCCGCGCCGCTGCCCAGCCAGTTGATGCCGAGCTGCAGGCCGTTCGCGGCCTCCCGGGCGCCCGCCGCGAGCAGGTCGAGGCCGGCCTCGCTCGACACCCGATGGTCGCCCGTCGCGTTGGGGTCTAGGGTGCGCAGGTCCTCGGCGAGCAGGGACGGGTCGGCCGCCGAGGCGTCGACACGCACCAGGTACTGCGGTGCCAGGCCGCTCATGCCGTGTTCGCTCGGGTCGAACGAGAGGAGCACCTCGCCGTGCCAGCGAGCCAGGAAGGCGTCGAGCTCCGCCGGGTCGGCCGTGGAGAGCCACAGCTCGTTCTCCACGAAGCTCGCTCGCGTATCCGCCGGCCCGGTCACGGTCGCGATGGGACGCGTCTCGCCCTCGTCGAAGCCCGGCAGCTCGGCCAAGGGCGGTGCCAGGCTGGGGTCCACCGACAGGCTCGGGGGCGCCAGCGGTGGCGTCTGCGGGCCGCACGCGCTCAGAGCGGACAGCGCCAGGCACATGCTCAGGACCTTCTTCACGAGGTGCTCCTTCCGCCCGTGGCTTCCCGCGGCCGGGACCTCTGGTGCCGGCGGCGCGGCCGCCCCGCGTCGGCGGTGGCCGCGCTGGGGACGCCCGGGAACGCTAAGGGGGAGGGGGCGGCGCACAGGTGACGGTCGCGTACTCCACCCGGGCCGACGCGAGCTCCCCGGCCGCGACCTGCTGCGTCTGCGTCGTCGGCGAGGGCAGGTGGATCCGGCAGCTGGGCTCGCCGAACTTGCCCGTCGTGACGGACTGGGCGACGATCTCGTAGCTGCCGGGCTCGAGCTCGGTGAACGTGGTGCTCTGCTGCACGGCCACCGCCCCGATCCCGGGCCCGCTGAGCGTGACCTTCGCCTCGACCGGGGAGTCGATGGTGATGGCGAGCTTGCCGTCCACCGGGCGGTACTCGATCGCCGCGGAGACCACCTTCCCGGCCGCTACCTGCAGCTCCGACGCGAAGACGTCCTGGTGGTAGGTGAAGCCGTCGACCACGACGCCGTACGCCTCCAGCCGGTAGGCGCCGGGGGCCAGGTTGTTGATCGTCGCGCTGCCCGTCAACGCATGCCCCGCGACCGTGGCCACGACCTGCGAGTCGTCGGGGAGGCCCGCTACCTCGACCCGCACGCTCCCGGTCACGGCCTCGAACAGCACCGCGGCGAGGGCGGTCTCGCCCGCCGCGACCTCGCCGCCGAAGGTGCTGGACGCCGTCCCGTACGTGAACCCGACCTCGTTGCCCGTGACGTCGGCGGCGGTCACCACGTCGGCAGGCTCATCGAACGCGTATGCGCCCGGCTCGAGGTACGGGAGGACCTTCGAGGCGTCGATGGTGAACGCCCTGCCGTGCGGCCCGAGCAGGTCGATGCCGGCCGCCGTCCCGCTCGGCAGACCGTTGACGACGAACTCGATCGCCCCGGTGACGGCCGTGTACGTCACCGCGGCCGACGCCGACTCGCCCGCGGCCACGGCCACCACCTGCTCCGCGGGCTGCGCGGCGAAGCCGTAGAGGTCCGACCGTGCCTCTGTCGCGTACACGCTGTAGTCGCCGGGCTGGAGCCCGTTGAACGTCGTCGATGCGGTCGCGGCGTCGCTGAAACCGTCCGGCCCCGTCACGCTCACGGACGCCGGGGCAGCGGGCCCGAGGCCGTCGACCGTGAGGACCAGGCTGCCGAGCGACGCGCCCTCCGCGAGGTACTCCACCGTCACGGACGCCGTCTCGTCGGCCGTGACCGTCACAGCCTGTGTGCTTCGCCCCGGCACGTAGACCTCGCCCGCCGCGCTCACCTCGGCGGCGGACACCGTGTAGTCGCCCGGGACGAGGTGCTCGAGGGCCGCGCTCCCCGTCGCGGCGGCCTCGAAGCCTTGCGGCCCGGTGACCGTGACGGCCGCGGATGCGTCGCCGGGCAGGCCGGTGACGGTCAGCTCGAGGGCGCCGCTGGCCGCCTCCACGTAGCGCACCGCCACGGCGGCGGTCGCTCCCGCCGCGACGACCACGCTCTGCTGGACGACCTCGGCCAGGTACAGGGCCTCCGCCGACACCGCGTCGGACCTGACCGCGTAGGCGCCCGGCGACAGGCCCGTCAGCGTGCCGCTGCCCGTCAACGCCTCGTGGAAGCCTGCCGGACCGCTGACCGTGACGGCGGCGTCGAGGGAAGCGGGCAGGCCGCTCACCGCGATGTCCATGGCGCCGAGCGACGCCGTGCCCCGGCAGGCGCCGAGCATGAGGACCAGGCCGGCCGAACACCAGAACGCCGGCGACAGCCTCGCGAGTCGCACTACCTCTACCTCCGGGGGTCAGCCTAAGGAGGGGTGCGTGTCGCGACCGTGTCGCCTCGAGGAGGCGCCCGGTGCGTCCTAGAAGGCGTTCAGGCCCGTGATGTGCCTGCCCAGCACGAGGGTGTGGACGGTGTCCGTCCCCTCGTAGGTGGCGACGGTCTCGAGGTTGAGCATGTGCCTTATCGCTGCGTACTCGGTGGTGATGCCGTTGCCGCCGAGCAGGTCTCGGGCGGCGCGCGCCACGGCCAGCGCCGAGCGGCAGTTCTCGCGCTTGGCCAGCGACACGCGCGTGGGGTGGTCCTGCCCCTCCTCCTTGAGCCTGCCCAGGCGGTAGGCGAGGAGGCTGCCCTTCGTGATCTCGGCGAGCATGTCGGCGAGGCGCTCCTGGACGATCTGCTTGCTGGCCAGCGGGTCGCCGAAGACCACGCGGTCGGCGGTGTAGGCGACGGCCTCGTCGAAGCAGGCCTGCGCGGCGCCCAGCACGCCGAAGGCGATGCCGAAGCGGGCCTGGTTGAGGCAGGACAGCGGTCCCCGCAGGCCCTCGACCGCCAGCCGGTTCGCCGCCGGGACAGCGACCTCGTCGAGGTAGAGCTCCGACGTCACCGAGGCGCGCATCGACGCCTTCGTCTTGATGTCGACGGCGCTGAACCCCTCCCTGTCGGTCTCGACGACGAAGCCGAGCACCTCGCCGGACCCCTCGTCGCGCGCCCACACGATCGCGACGTCGGCGCGCGATCCGGAGGTGATCCAGCGCTTCACGCCCGTGATCACGTACTCGTCGCCGACGCGCCGGCAGCGGGTGCGCATCGAGCCGGGGTCGGAGCCGGCGTCGGGCTCGGTGAGGCCGAAGCAGCCGACGGCCTCGCCGGAGGCCAGGCGCGGCAGCCACTCGTCCTTGAGCTCCTCGCTGGCCCAGCGGTGGATGGGGTACATGACCAGAGAGGACTGCACGCTGACGAAGGACCGCATGCCGGAGTCGACGTACTCGACCTCGCGGCAGACCAGGCCGTAGGCGCTGTAGCTGGCCTCTGCCCCGCCGTAGCGCTCGGGGAGGGTGACGCCCAGCGCGCCGATCTCGCCGAAGCGCCTGGGCAGGTCCTCGGGGAACACCCCCTGCAGCCACCACTCGCCCACGTGGGGCAGCAGCTCGGCGCGCACGTACTCGCGCACCGAGTCGCGGATCATGCGCTCCTCGCCGTCGTAGAGGGCGTCGACGTCGTAGAAGTCCTTCAGCGACGGCGCCGCCGCGCCGGTCTTCACGCTCACGGTGGTCATGTCGGCTCCCGCGGGGCTGGGCGCTACGTCTCCCCGAACAGCTTCTTCAGCGCGTCCTCCTTGGACGTGCGCTTGGCCGGATGATACCTATCGCCCTCCAGGGTGATCCGGCCCGCCTCGAGGAGCGTGGCCAACGAGGCCTCGATCGTGTCGATGGCCAGCTCCTCGAAGTGGTGCTCGTCGATGTAGCGCTGGACCTCGCGCACCGTGGCGCCCTTCGCGCCGCTGGACGCGATGGCCTCGAGCACCCAGGAGTCGACCGTCATGCGCCATGTTACGCCGCGACGCGGCGCGCCGGGCGTGACCGGCGGCCCCGGTGGGGCCGGGCCGCGACGTCCTCCTCAGCGGTGGTAGGCGCCGGGGTGCCCGCTGTCCTCCGCGGAGGCGTAGGCGACCTGTTCGCCGGCGCGCACCTCGCCCCAGGTGACCTCGTCGTCCATGCTGACGACCTTCACGGGACAGGCCGGCACGCAGGCGTCGCAGCCCAGGCAGCGCTCCGGGTCGAGCAGGAGCTTGCCGCCCTCGGGGGTCAGCTCGCGGCGCAGCGCGTCGGTGGGGCAGGCCTTGGTGCAGAGCGGGCAGAGTATGCAGCCGTCGGCGACGCGGGGCAGGCGGAAGGGGACGAGCGTCTCCGGCGGGGGGTCGGCGGCGCGCAGCGCCGCGACGAGGCGCGAGCGCTCGCGCGGCATGTCCTTCAGGCCTGGCTCGGCGTCGGGCGCCGGCAGGACGCGTTCGAGCGGCGCCAGGGCGTCGGCGGCCACCTGGCCGGCCTCGCGCAGCCCGCCCCTGAGGAGGGCGCGGCGGCTGAGGCGCTCGCCGGGCCCCACCTGGTCGAGGCGGTCCACCCGCCTGACCTCGACCTCGAGGCCGCGCCCCAGCGCCGTCGCGAGCCGGCGGGCCTCGGCGGCGGTGTCCTCGACCGCGGTGGGCACGCTGGGCCCGCCGATGCGGCAGTTGGCGCAGTCGCCGCGGCCGAGGACGACCCGGCCGCCTTGGTCCGCCAGGTGCAGCATGTCCGTGGGCGAGAGCTTGGCCAGGCACTGCACGCTCTGGGCGCTGCCCTCGACCCGCGAGCAGCGCGCGGGCGCGGCGGCGGCCAGGCTCGAGCGCTGCTCCAGCGCCTCCGAAGGGCAGGCCCTCACGCACAGGCCGCAGCCGGTGCAGTCGACGGGGTCGATCTCGACGCGCAGCGCGAACACCCGCACGGCATCGTGGGGGCAGGCGTCGACGCATTCCCGGCAGGCGATGTTCGAGGCCCGGGTGACGACGAGGCAGCGCTCGGCCGTGTACTGAGGCGTGACGTCGACCGCGCGGAGGACGAAGCCCAGGAGGTCGTCGAGGCCGGGCAGGGGGCGCCTACCTCTCCGCCGCGAACCCGGAGAGCTCGAGCCGCTGGGCCGAGAGCGACTCGTGGTACGCCACGGCCTCCAGGTAGTCGTCGAACGCCCGCAGGTCCACCTGCTGCTTCTGGTCTGAGAGGGCCACGGACGGGTTCGGGTGCACCTCGATCATCACGCCGTCGGCGCCGACGGCGAGGCCGGCCTTGGTGAGCGCGACGAGCAGGTCGCGCCTGCCGCCGGAGTGAGTGACGTCGACGATCACCGGCAGGTGCGACTCGAGCTTCGCCAGGGCGACCGCGGACACGTCGAGCGTGTTGCGCGTGTAGCGCTCGAACGTCCTGATGCCGCGCTCGCAGAGGATGACGTTCGGGTTGCCCTCGGACAGCAGGTACTCCGCGGCCATCAGCCACTCCTCGACGGTCGCCGAGAGGCCGCGCTTCAGGAGCACGGGCTTGCTGCTCCGACCGACGGCCTTGAGCAGCGGGAAGTTCTGCATGTTGCGGGCGCCGACCTGCAGGACGTCGACGTGCTCCTCGAACAGCGGCAGGTCGCGGCCGCTGACGATCTCTGAGACGAAGTAGAGACCGTGGGCGTCGCAGGCCTCGCGGCCGAGGGCGAGACCCTCCTCGCCGAGGCCCTGGAAGCTGTACGGGTCGGTGCGCGGCTTGTAGGCGCCGCCGCGGAACAGGCGCACGCCGCGCGAGGCCACGTGGGCGGCGGTCGCGAACACCTGCTCGCGCGACTCGATCGCGCAGGGCCCGGCGATGAGCACGGGCGGGCGACCGGTGCCGACCTCCACGTCGCCGACCCGCACGACCGTGTCGTCGGGGTGCTGGTCGCGCGACATCAGGTACTGACGCCTCTCGCGCCGCTCGGAGAGCTGCATGCTGGCCTGGAACACCTGCTTGAACAGCGACTTGACGGTGGCGTCGTCGAAGGGACCGCGGTTCGCGGCGACGAGCGCGTCGAGCATCTCCTGCTCCCTGACCGGGTCGTACTGGGACGCGCCGGCCGCGGTCTGCAGCGCGCCGATCTCGGCGGCGACCCTGGCCCTCTCGGAGAGGAGCTCGAGGATGCGGAGGTTCAGCTCGTCAATGCGCGCCCGAAGGCTCCGTACGCTCTCTGGCATCCCTGATACTACGCTCGCTGAGCCGGACCACGACGACGGTCAGCTCGAAGAGGACGATGAGGGGCACGGCGACGAGCGCGAGGTTGAACGGGTCCCCGGTGGGCGTGATGACGATGGCCAGGGCCGTGCCGCCCACGATCGCCCAGCGCCGGCTCGCCACGAGCCGCTTCCTTGTCAGGATCCCCATGCGGGCGAGCAGGAAGCCGAGCACGGGCATCTCGAACATCACGCCGAACATGCCCATGAGCATGAGGATCGTCGAGATGTACCTGCCGATCGAGAGCAGGCCGACGGCCTCGCCGCCGAGGAACCCGAGCAGGAACGGGACGGTGAAGGGCAGGACGACGTAGTAGGCGAACGCCGCCCCGGCCGCGAACGCCAAGGCGGAGAAGAGGATGAAGGGGACGGCGTAGCGCCGCTCCTCGGCGTAGAGGCCCGGCGCCACGAAGCCCCACACCTGGCCGACGATGACGGGCGAGGCGAGCACGAGGCCGAAGAACGAAGCGATCTGCATCGACACCGTGAACGGCTCGAGGACGCTGAAGTAGTTCAGCGTCATCGCGGCCGGCAGCGGCGCCTTGAGCCACTCGAGGATGGTGAAGCGGAACGCGAAAGCCACGGCCGAGGCGACCACCCAGGCCGCGAACGCGACGAAGAGGCGCTTGCGCAGCTCCTCGAGGTGCTCGAAGATCGTCACGCCTCAGCCCCCGGCTCGTGCGGGAACGTCTTCAGGCGCGCTCGCCGTTGGTGGCGGCCTCCACCGGCTGGGGCTGGCCCTGCGGGGCGGGCGGCGCCGGCGGGTTCGTCGCGGCGGCGGACACGGCCGCGCCCTTGGCGCCCTGCTCGTCGTCCTCGATGTCCTTGCGCATGTCGCGCAGGCCCTTGCGGAACTCGCGGACGGACTGGCCCAGGCCCTTGGCCATCTCCGGCAGGCGGCGGGGCCCGAACACGAGCAGCACGATCACGAGGAGGATGAGGATCTCGGGCAGGCCGATGGAGCCGAACAGTCTTGGCATCAGTGCTCCTCCGGAGCCGATGCTAGCAGGACGCGGCCCGCGGGTGGTCTCGCGGCGAGCCTCGGCGAGCGCCGCGGGCCGTCCGCGGGCGGTGCGGGCGAGGGGTCCCGGACGGGCCGTCGACTGGTCGTTATCGCCGTCCTGGACGGCCTTGACTCGGAGCAAGGACGCATGCTAGCTTGACAATTCGGGTCTGCGGCTCGGCTGCCACCCTAGCTCAATCGGTAGAGCATCCGACTTGTAATCGGAAGGTTGTCGGTTCGACTCCGATGGGTGGCTCCACGCCAGGCTCGTCTTCGCGAGGAGGGCGCGGCCCCGAGAGAGGGGCGGCGCTCGTCGGGGAGCGAAGCCCCGGCGGCGGCCTAGCGCGGGGCATGGGTAGGTGCCCGAGTGGTTAAAGGGGACGGACTGTAAATCCGTTGGCTTATGCCTACGCTGGTTCGAATCCAGCCCTGCCCACCACACGCACGGCCGGCGCCGCAGGCCGACGGGAGCGTCCCGACCCCAGGGGCAGCGGGGCGCTCCGCCGCGCGGGAGTAGCTCAGTCGGTAGAGCGTCAGCTTCCCAAGCTGAACGTCGCGGGTTCGAATCCCGTCTCCCGCTCCAGCCGCTCCACTACGCGCCGCCGGCCGCGCCGGTCCGCGCGCGGGCGGGCTCGTGTAGCTCAGTGGTAGAGCACTCCCTTGGTAAGGGAGAGGTCGACGGTTCAATCCCGTCCACGAGCTCCAAAGCGGTCACGGCGCAGTCGGCCGCCCCCAGTTCGGACCACGGGGGCGGCTCCTGCCGCCGCGAGGTGAACGGCCCGCCCGGGCCTTCGAGAAGGAGAGACCGGTATGGCTAAGGGTGTTTTCGAGCGTACGAAGCCGCATGTGAACGTGGGGACGATCGGTCATGTTGATCATGGGAAGACGACGTTGACGGCGGCGATCACGTTCGCGGCGGCGGCGGCTGATCCGAGTGTGGTGACGCAGTCT
>DASVDQ010000047.1 GCA_036381035.1 Trueperaceae bacterium
CCCCCTGGTCATCTCCACGAAGCTGTAGAAGAGCTCCGGGTCCGGCACGGGGAGCTCGAGCCTGCCGCTGGGCCCGTCGACGTAGCCGTCGAGCGACTGGGACATCTCGAACACGAGCCTCGCCATCCTCACGCCTCCTCGGGCCGCCCGGCGCCGCGGCCTGTGGTGTGGCTGCGAGCATAGGGCGGATCGTCGGCGCCGTCCTCGCGCCACGGCGCCGCGCGCTCCCCTCGGGGCGCGTCAGCCGGCCCCCAGCCACTCGAGCACCCTGCCCCGCGACCAGCAGCGCCCGGCGGCGGCGAACCACCGGCCCTCGGGTCCTAGCACGGCCAGCCCCACGATGCTGTGACCGGACGCGGGGCGGTCGCCGAGCGTGGGCACCGACGGCGCGACGCCTACCCCCTCCACCGCGACCCAGGCCACCGGTCGGCCGAGCGCCGCCTCTTCAAGGCGCTCCAGGAACCTCCCGCGCCTCGCGGCGGCCAGGCGCGAGAGGGACCAGGTCGTGATCACGACGGGCAGCGCGTCCGGCGGCACCGCGTCGAGGGCTCGCGGCACCGCCTCCGCGAGGTCGCCCCTCACCAGCCGGGGCGGAGCCGCGGACGCCAGCGCCAGCTCGGCCGCGAGCGCCGCGAGGCCGTCGCGGTCGTCGGGCGCCAGGCAGGCGCGGAGCCACAGGGCGTCGTCAGCGTCCGCGGCGTCGAACGGCGCGGTGCCGGCGGCGACGCGGGCGACCACCGCGGGGATCGGCTCGGTGGGAACGGCCCGTTCGCCCACGACCCTGCAGACCGACGCGACGGGGGAGGCGGGTTCGCCGGCCCGCCGGCCGTCGCTGTAGGCGATGCTCACCCCGTCCACCAGGAGGTTCAGCCCCGCGGGCGAGCCGACGTCGACCAGGCCGACGGCCCCGGCGCCCACGCGGCGCGCCACCGCGCCGATGGCCGGGTGGAGCACGGCGTAGGGCCTGGCGAGGTGGTGCGGCACCTGCCGACGGGAGACGACCGCGGCCACCTCCTCGGGCCCGCCCACCAGGGCGTCGACCGCCGCGGAGGCCGCGGCGTCCTGGTCCCCCGCCGCGTACGCGTCGGCCAGGGACGGCGCGCGCCCCTTCAGGGCGAGGTAGTGGAGGGCCGCGAGTACCAGAGCCGGGCTCCTGCCGCGCGTGGGCAGCGCCGACAGCGCGTCGAGCGCCGCGGGCGAGCCGCCGAGGGCCAGGGCCACGCGCGCGTGCAGCGGGGACTCCTCCCCGGCCCGCCCCTCGGCGAAGCGACGGTAGGTACGTCCGAGTTCCTCCTGGAGGTCCGTCGGCTGCCGTTCCGCGGCCTTCACGTCCCGGCGATGGTACCGCCGCGGCCTCTCGGGCCGGCGCCCGCGGAGGTCCGTGGACCGCGGCCGCGGAGGGACGCCGACGGGAGCGTATACGGGCCCGTAAGGAAACCGTGACACCGGGAAGTGAAGAATCCTGCGGAAAGGAGCGCCGAGCTGCACTATGGGGAACGCCCGAAGTTGGTAGCGAACGAGGCGAGGAAGAGGCTCGACCGGGGGAGGCTGCTGGCCGCGTTGGCCGACCTCCCGCCGGCCAGGGGGGAGGCCCTCGCCCTGCTCCCGGCGGTGCTGTGGCACAACGGCGAGGGTCACGTCACCGTCACCACCAGGCACCCCGACGGCCACCTCCGACTGGCCGCCAGCAACGACGCGCGGCTCGCCCCCGGTCTGGTCGTCCCTACCGACGGGATCGTCGGACGCGCCGCGTCGGAGCGCCGGTCCATCTACGTCACCGACGCGCTTTCGCACCCCGACTACCGCCTGCTCACCGCGGGGGCCTACCCCGTCGAGCTGGCGCTGCCGATATTCGAGCGCGACGAGGTCGTCGCGGTGCTCAACGTCGAGCGACATACCCCGTACCTGCCGCACGAGCTCAGCGCCCTCGAGGTGTTCGCCGCCAGCGTGAGCCGCCGGCTCACGCTGGAGTCGCAGAGCCTCGAGGCCAGGATCACCGGCGAGCTCTACTCCAGCGTCGCCGAGGGGACGTCGCTGGAGGAGGCCGCCTCCGCCGCCCTCGACGTCATCGTTCCCGCGGTCGGCGCCACCTCGGGGGTGGTGATGGGCGAGCACCGCGGCCGCATGGTCCGCGTGGCGGCCCTCGGGGTCGGCAGCGACGTCGTGCGCGACCTCTGCGACGAAGGCGCGCCCTTCCCCAAGGGGTTCTCGTGGGGCGCCTGCCTCAGCGGCGAGCCGTGGTTCACCCGCGACTACGCGGCAGACCCGCGCGGGATCGACGGGGTCACGGTGGACCTCGGCCCCCAGCTGCTCGTGCTGCCGATCGGGCGTGACGGCGAGCACCGCGTGGCCCTCTGCCTGAACTTCCGCGAGGACGCGCACGTGAGCGCCGGCGACGTCGCCCTGCTCGAGAGCGTCTGCCAGCAGCTCGCGATCGTCCTCGAGTCTGCCAAGGCGTCCACCCTCCAGGGGTGCGTGCTCGACCTATACTCTCGCGTCCTCGACTGCGACACGCGCGGCCTCTACCAGCAGGTCCTCGACGCGGCGATCCGCCACGTGCCTGGGGCCGAGGCGGGCAGCCTGCTCGTGCGGCGCGGCGAGTGGGACCAGTTCAGGTACGTGGCCGTCGACGGCTTCGACATCCGGGAGCTTCAGGACGTGAAGCTCAACGAGACAGAGGCGCGCGCCTGGTACCGCTGCGGCGACGACGGCTGGGACGCCGGGCGCGCCCGCATACTGCGCCGCGGCGAGGTCGACCTGGCGGCCTTCAGCCGCGACGCCGCCGGCACGGACCGGCCCGCACGCGCGGGGGACATGCAGCGCATGATGTGCACCGTCTGTCTCCCCGTGACGTACCGGGGGCGGGTCCTGGCGCTGCTGAACCTCGACAACTTCACGCGCGAGGACGCCTTCGGCCGAGACTCGCTGCGCACGCTGGCCCTGTTCGGTCCGCCGGTCGCCACGCTGCTGGCTTCAGCGCAGCACCGCGACGAGCTGGTGCGCGCCAGCCGCACCGACCCGCTCACCGGCCTGGTGAACCGGGCCGGTTTCGTGCGGCTGCTCGACCGCCAGCACGCGCGCAGCTCCCACTCGCACGAGCCGTACGCGGTCCTCGTGATGGACCTCACGAACTTCAAGCTGCTCAACGACACCCAGGGCCACGCCGCCGGCGACGCGGCGCTGACGGGCGTCGCCCAGGCGCTCGAGGGCGCCTCGCGCCCCGGCGACGCCATCGGCCGCTGGGGAGGCGACGAGTTCGTCGCGCTGCTCCCCAAGACCGCGGCTCACGCCGCGTGGGAGGTCGCCGAGCGCTTCGCGCGGGCCGTCGCCCACGTGGAGATCGGCGGACGCCGGCTGCACATCGACATCGGCGCGGCCTCGTTCCCGGAGGACGGCCTCGTGCCCGAGGCCCTCCTTCTGGAGGCCGACGCCAGGATGTACGTGAACAAGCGGCTCAGCAAGGGGCTCGCCGCGGCGGGGTAGGCGCGGCGGCGGGGTAGGAGCACGAGCCGGCCGCGCCGTGCCGGCGTCTCGTCGTCACGCGGTCCCGCGCCCGCGACCTCCGGTGCGCGGCGGACCTACCGGCTACCCGCGGTCTGCGCCCTCTCCTGGCCGGGCGCTACCAGATGTCGATCCTGGCCAAGCCGTTGGCGCTGAGCGTCTGCGAGACCTGCCCGACGTGCCAGACGTCGTGGGCGTAGGTGCGGGAGAGCAGCTCGCCGCGGCCCATCACCCAGTCGGGCCCGAACTCGGGTCGGCGGATCGTCTCCGCGAGCGACGCCACGGTCCACGTGTCGAGGCAGCGCGCGACGATCGCGAAGGTGCTGTCGAGGGCGGCGACGAGCTGCTCGGGGCTCAGCACGTTCTCGAGGTCGTCGTCGCCGGGGCAGTGGTAGGCGGCGTTGGTGAAGGGCGTGGTGTCGGCACCCGGCTCCCCGGCGAAGTCGCACAGCCAGAAGACGCGCTGGCAGGCGAGGTGGCCGATCGTCGCCCACAGCGGCCACTGCCCCGGCGAGGGCTTGAGGGCGAGCTGGTCGGCGGTGAGGCCGGCCACGGTACCGCGCAGGCGCTCGTTCAGGCGCGGCCACATGGCGTAAGCGACTCGCAGCGGGCTCTCGGTCTCGTCGGTGGTGATCTCCGGCATGAGGGATGCTCCCACTCAAACCGGTCACCAGTTGGCCGGTTCGCCACACTGGCGGCCCGCGACCGGACTCGCTCCCGCGCCCGGCGCGGACCCTACTGCAGGAAGCCCAGGCGCCAGAGGCACCACACCCACAGGCCGCGCACGGGCCGGTGCAGCACCACGAACATGACGGCGGCGCTGACGATCAGCAGGGGGATGAAGCCGGGGAAGAGGCCGAAGATGAGGCCGAGGGTCAGGCCCTCGATCCCCAGCCCGAAGCAGATCAGGAAGTAGAGGATCACGGCCGTGGCCGTGCAGGTCTCGCCCTGGTGCTCGAAGAGCATGCCGCACACGTCGCACGCGGCCTTGGGCCGCAGGAGGCCACGGAAGATCCTGCCCAGCATGCAGTTGGGGCAGTAGCCCAGGAAGGCGCTGCGGAGCGCGGCGGACAGCGGTAGTGTCTCGGGCCGGCTCGGCGGCCGCATGACGGCCATCTCGGCTCGCAGTATGCGTCCGCCTGGCGGCTCATGCCAGTAGCGTCGAGATGAGACGAGCGGGAGAGCGGCGTCGCTGGTCCACGGACGCCGTGAGAGGGGCAGGCACGGTACCGGCGGGCGACCGCTCGGGCCGACCCTGGGCCGCTCCCAGGTCCGGGACCTGGCGGGTCCCGGCGCCGACGCCCGGCCGCTACGCTGTAGCCGTGCCTGCCACGACGGTCTACACGGTCGGCCACTCGACGCGCTCCCTCGACGAGTTCCTGCGCCTGCTCGCTGCGCACGGCGTGCGGCGGCTCGTCGACGTCAGGTCGGTGCCGGCGTCGCGGCGCTACCCCCACTTCGCGCGCGAGGCGCTGGCCGAGAGCCTGCCGGCGGCGGGGGTCGACTACCGCTGGATGAAGGAGCTGGGCGGCAGGCGCCGTCCGCGGACCGACAGCCCCAACGGCGCCTGGCAGAACGACTCCTTCCGCGGCTTCGCCGACTACATGCAGACGCCCGAGTTCGCCGCGGCCGTGGACGAGCTCCTCGACCTGGCGCAGGGCGGCGACCTGGCCATCATGTGCGCCGAGTCCATGCCGTGGCGCTGCCACCGCTGGCTGATCGGCGACGCGCTGACCGTCAGGGGCATCGAGGTGCTCGACATCCTGGCCGAGCAGAGCGCGAGGCCCCACCGCCTCACGACGTTCGCGCGGGTCGCTGGCGAGAGGATCACGTACCCGCCCGCCGAGGGCGACGGCTAGTGCACCTTGGCCCCGGGGGTTCCTGATGGCGGGCTCGGGGGCGGAGGGCGCGAGGCTGCTCCTCGGGACCCGCGCCGGCATGTCGCTCGGCGAGGTGCTGGACGCCGTCCCGGGCTGCGTCGCCTACGGCGGGGCGGAGGCGGGGGCGACGCCGGCGGCCTCGCGGGCGAACTCGACGGCGTCGTCGAGCGTGAAGCCGCTGCCGCGCCGCCACGCCCTGTCGAAGGCGCCGTCGCCGGCCGCGTCGCGCGCGGCTGCCACCGCCTCCTCGTGCTCGGCCCGCAGGCTGGGCTGCAGCGGCGTGTTCGCCCTCTCGAGCAGCGTCGACATGGCGCCCCAGGCGGAGGCGGCCAGCTCCGGCCGGCCCGACCCGGCCAGGACCAGCGCCAGCTCGTTGAGGCACTCGGCCGCGCCCGACAGGTCGCCGAGGTCGCGCAGCTTGGCGAGGGCCTCGAGGCACAGCGAGCGCGCCGCGTCCGCCTGGTCGCGGCGACGAGCCACGGCCGCCAGGCGCACGAGCGACCTGGCGACGTAGGGCTCGTACCCCAGGCGCCGGTGGAGCGCCAGGCTCTCGTCGTAGCAGGCCTCGGCCGCGGCGAGGTCGCCCTCGTACTCGGCGACGTCCCCCAGGTTGCCGAGGAGGATGGCCACGGCCGAGCTGTCGCCCAGGCGGCGGAAGGCCCTCAGGCTCTCCTCGTAGTGGCGCCTGGCCGACGCCGTGTCCCCCAGCCTGCCGGCCAGGGCTCCCAGGTTGTTGAGCGTGGCGGCCGCGGCGCGCTCGTCGCCCAGCTCCCGCCTCACCGCCAGGGCCTCGCGCAGGCGGGCCTCGGCCGCCTCGAACCGGCCCTCGTTCAGGTCGATCACGCCGAGGTGGTTGAGGAGCGTCCCCACGCGCGCGCGGTCGCCGCGGCGCTCGCTGACGGCCAGGCCGCGCTCGGTGCTGCGCCGCGCCTCCGCGAGGTCGCCCTGCGCCGCCGCGAGCACGCCGATGCCGAGGAGCGCCTCGGCCAGCGCGCCGTCGAGCTCGGGGTCGTCGGCGGTGTCGCCGTCGGGCGCACCGCCAGGCGTCCCGTCGACCGCCCGCGCGAGGTCTCCACCGCCCGCGCGACGGCTCGCGTCCCACGCCGCCACGGCGCGCTCCAGCCAGATCCTCGCCTCGCGCCACCTGCCGCGGTCGTGCCACTCCAGCCAGGCGGCGGACGCCAGCCTCAGGGCGGTGGCGCCGTCGCCCGCCGCGAGCGCCCGAGCCAGCGCGGCCCTCACGTTCTCGACCTCGGCCTCCAGCCGAGCGCGCGCGCCCGCGTCGGCGGCGCCCTTCGCCTCGGCCCGCGCGTCACCGCACAGCTCGATGAGGTAGGCGGCGAGCTCGCGGCGCACGGCGGCCTCGCGCCGCGGGTCCCTCGCCAGCCTCTCGAGGGCGTACTTCCGCACCAGGGGGTGCGTCTCGTACCGGCCTCCCGGCCGGAGGCTGACCAGCGACTTGTCGATGAGCGCGGCCAGCACCGGCACCGTGACGCCGGCGACCCGCGACGCCGCCTCGCGCGTGAAGCCGCCGGCGAAGGCCGCCAGGGCGGAGAGGGCGTCGCGCTCCCGGGGGCCGAGGCGGTCCCACGAGTGGTCGAACGCGGCCCGCAGGCTGCGGTGCCGGTCCGGCACGCCGGCGTCGGCCGTGCCGAGGAGGTCGAGGTCGCGCTCCAGCTCGGCCGCGATCTCCTCGGGAGTCAGGACCCGCACGAGGGCCGCGGCCAGCTCGATGCCCAGCGGCGACCCGGCCACGGCGCGGCAGATCGCCGCCACGTGGGGCAGGGACCGCTCGTCCAGGGCGAACGCGAGGTCGACGCGCTTGGCGCGCTGGGCGAAGAGGCGCACGGAGTCGAGGTACTGCGCCCGCGACCCCTCCTCGCCGGCCCCGGGCAGCGGCAGGCCGTCGACGGGGAAGAGCTGCTCGCCCGGCAGCCCGAGGCGCTCGCGCGAGGTGGCCAGCACGGTGACGCCCTCGCAGGCCTCGAGCAGCTCGCCCACATCGCCAAGGCCGCCGACGAGCCCCTCGCAGCCGTCGAGCACGAGCAGGACCCCCCGGTCGCCCAGCGCCTCCGCCAGCTCCCGCACCGTGTCGACGGGACCAAGGCCCATGGCGTCGGCGACGGTCGCCGCCACGGCGGCGTCGGGCGTCCCCTCGAGAGACGCCAGGAAGACGCCGCCGGTGAAGGTGCCGCCCCTCAGCTCCTGGTGCGCCGCCGCCCAGGCCAGGCTGCTCTTGCCCGCGCCGCCGGGCCCCACCAGCGTCACGAGCCTGTTGCCGCGGTCGGCGAGGAGCCGCGCCAGCTCGACCAGCTCGAGGTCGCGACCCACGAACGAGGCGGCGCGGGGCCGCAGGTTCGTGGGCGGCGCGGAGGGCGTGGCGGTCCGCCCCGCCGGGGCCGCCGGCACGGCCCGCAGGACGATGCCGTACTCCTCGGCCTCGCGGCGCAGGGCCGCCGCGTGGGGGCTGCCCCCCGCCGCCAGCAGGCGGTGGGCGCGCTCTATCGTCTCGGGCGCCGGCGGCGGTGCGCCGGGCAGCCGGTAGGCGGCCTCCGCCAGCTCCGCCGCCGCGGCGACGCCGCCCTCGCCGGCCAGGACCTCGGCGCGCGCCAGCAGCCGCGACCTGACGGTCTCGGCGACGAGCTCGCGCGTGGCGTAGACCCACTCCTCGAGCTCCTCGCCCCAGTCGGGCAGGCGGAGGCCGTCGAGGAACGCGCCGGGGTAGTCGGGCTCCGCAAGCGGGTCCGCGGCGCCGGCGAGGACCGCCTGCACGTCCGAGGGCACCGCGGCCCTAAGCCGCTGGCCGTCGGCCTCCACCGCGCCGGGAGCGCCGCGCCTGAGCTGCGCGAGCGCCGTGCGCAGGCTCGACAGCGGCGCGGCGGCCCGCGGCCAGAAGAGCTCGCTGAGGTGGCGGCGGTGCTGCGGTCCCTCGACGGCGAGGTACGTGAGCAGCAGGAGGGGCTTGGGACGCGCGAAGTCGGACCCCTCCAGCCGCAGGCCTCCCAGGGTCCGCAGCCGCATGAGCCACTATATGCAGCGCCCCCGACGCTGTTCGCGCCTCGGTCTGCGCCGTCAGCGCTGCGCCGCGACGTCCTCCGGCGTGACGAGCGGCGCGTCGTTGCCCCAGCTCGTCCTCTCGTGGTTGATGACGGCCGCGATCTGCTCGTCGCTGAGCAGGCCGCCGAACGCGGGCATCGGCGAGACGTACGAGACGCCGCCTATCTCCTTGCCCTGCAAGCCGTGCAGGACGACCCTGATGTGCTCGGTGGGGTCGTCGGCGGTGACGACGGGGTCGCCCGCGAGCGGCGGGAAGACGCCCGGCATGCCCTGCCCGCCGGCCTGGTGGCAGCTGGCGCAGTTGGTGCCGTAGACGCTCTCCCCGAGCGCCGTGTCGAAGGCGGGCGCCGCCGAAGCGTCCCCGGCCGTGCCCGCGCCGCCCGTCGCGTCGGCGCCCGAGCGCGGCGACCCGGCGGCGGCCGGCGCGGCGGCAGCGGCGAGCTGGTCGGCCGGCGGGTTCCAGTGCTGGACGCCGTAGTAGAGCCCGAACGCCACGAGCATGATCACTAGCACCCACGCCCAGCTCGGGATGGGCGCGGGCGTCTCGGCGCGCGACGGCTCCCAACGGTTCTCGACGGCGCCGCCGAACGAGTTCACGAGCACGGGGACCGTGCCCTCCAGCACGTCGTTGTCGCGCACGCCGGTCACGGTGATGCCCGGCCCGTTGCGGACCGTGAACGGCACCTCCTTCACGCCCTTCGTGCCGAACGAGTCGTAGGCCTCGATGCGCAGCCGGTGCGGCCCGTCGGAGAGAGCGGTGGTGTCGAGCTCGAACCGCAGCGGCGGGCTGTAGCTGGCGATGGGGGTGGGGTCGTCGTCGAGGAAGACGTCGATGCGGTCGTTCTCGGGAGCGTCCTGCGTCACGGCCTCTCCTCGATGACCTTGCGCTTGATGTGGTCGGCGGCCGTCTCGCGCGGGTGGAGGAAGCGGGCGACGGCGACGTAGATCACCCACAGGACGATCGCGATGCCCACGGCTGAGATCGCGTAGTCGAGAGCTCCGCCGGGCTGCGCGTGGTGGCCCTCGGCGGTCGCCGAGAAGCCCGCGGCCTGAGCCGCGAGCGCCACCGCATGAGCCAGGAGCGCGGTCACTGCGCCTCACCTCCCGCGCTATGACCTGAGGTGGCCTCGATGTCCAGCTGCTTCAGGGAGAGGAGGTAGGCCACCAGCGCACGGGCCCTCTCGCTCGCCACCACCTGGCCCTCGTCCGGCGCGTGCTCGCCGCTCACGGGCACGACCACGTCGCCCTCGCCGGCCTCGTCCACGACCTCGAAGAGCCAGGGGTAGGCGGGCATCACCGAGTCGGGCACGACGATGCGCGGGTTGAACAGGTGCAGGTAGTGCCAGGTGTCGCTCGCCTGGCGGGCGCCCACGTTCGTCAGGTCCGGGCCGGTGCGCGACGAGCCCAGTACCGCCGGGGCGTAGGGGCTGAGGGCGCCCGCGGGCTCCACGCGAGCGTAGTCGCCCGGCACCGAGGGGCGTCCCCAGACGCTGTCCATGGCGATGGGCCGCACCTGCTGGGTGTGGCACGCCACGCAGCCCTCGGAGACGTACACACCCAGGCCCTGGCGCTCGAGGGCCGTCAGCGGCTCGCTCCCGGGGAGGGGCGCGGTGTTGTTCTCGACCCAGACCGCCGGCGCCACGGCGATGACGCCGGAGAGGGCCAGGAAGCCGAGGAGGATGGTCGCGAACAGGAGCCTGTGGTTGCTGTGCATGTTCATCAGGCGGGCCTCGCGGCGGGCACCGTCGCCCTCACCGGGGCCTGCGCCCTGGCGGGTCGCATGGTCCAGAGGTTGTAGGCGAAGACGAGGTGCGAGAGGAACATCAGGCTGCCGCCCACGGCGCGCCATAGCCAGAACGGCACCATGGTCTTCACCGACTCGATGAACGGGGCGCCGGCGATCCAGCTCAGGCCCTGCATGGTGCCGCCGATCATCAGCGCGACGCCGTAGAACGCCAGGCCGACGAAGGCGAACCAGAAGTGCACGCCCACGGTCAGCGCGGGCGGCTCCTTGCCGGTGAGCCTGGGAACGAGGCCGTAGACCCCGCCCCAGATGAGGAAGGCGACGAAGCCGTACATCGTCAGGTGCGAGTGGGCGACGGTGAAGTTGGTGAAGTGCCAGACGTGGTTCAGCGACCGCAGCGCCTCCAGCGACCCCTGGGCGGACCAGAAGAAGTAGGCGAGGATGCCCGCCAGGATGAAGGGCAGGGAGTAGCTGCGCGCCACGGTGCGGAAGCTGCCGCGCATCGTCAGGAGGAAGTTGCCGGTGCCGGCGGCCAGCGTCACGAGCATGCCGACGCTGAAGATGATCGCCACCGTCTGGATCCACCACGGCGTGGGCGCGAACACGAAGTGGTGCGCGCCGATCATCGTGTAGAAGAGCATCTGCGTCCAGAACGCCAGCACGCCCAGCGAGTACGAGTAGATGGGCTTGTTCAGCAGCTTGGGCAGGAAGTAGTAGGTGAGGCCCAGCGCCAGCGGCGTGAACCACATGCCCACGCCCATGTGCATGTAGTAGCCCTGGATCACCGACTCGCTGATCGGGTTCGTCTGGTAGAAGGGCAGGTACGCGATCACGACGACGGCGATCGTCCAGAGGAACGCCGCGACGATGTACCAGTTGGAGATGTAGATCTCCTCGACCTCGCGCTTGGCGATCGTCTGCATGAGGTCGTAGGCCACGAGGATCGCGCCGGCGGCGAAGATCGCCATCACCGGCCAGACGTACTCGCGGTACTCCTGCCCCCCGTTGTTGACGCCCGACATGAGGAGCACGTCGCCGATCACCACTGAGAGGTTGATGAGAGCCAGGCTCGCCCAGGCGAGCGGGAACGAGTAGAGGCGTCGGTTGCTGGTCTTCGGCACGACGTAGAGGGCCAGCGCGATGAGCGCCAGCGACGACCAGCCCCAGAAGACGGTGTTCGTGTGCACGGGGCGGAGCCGCCCGTAGGACAGCCACGGGACGTGCTCGAGGTCGGGCGCGGTGAGCTTGATGCCCAGGTACTCGCCGATGAACGTGCCGACGACGAGCCAGAAGGCGGCGCAGCCGAGGTAGGCGTAGATGAGGTTCGTCCACGCCGTGTCACGCTCCGGCTGCGGCCGCAGGCTCGCCTTGGGCACGGCGAGGGGCCGGCTGTGTTCGTGGGCCCGGCCGTTGCCCGCGGGCGCGCGCGTCGCCACCGACGCCGAGGCGCTACGGGACGACATGCGCACCGCTCACCGGTGAGGGGCTCAGGGTTGGAACGGGGGGATGCATCGAGACCTCCTGGAACTCGGACAACCGAGTCCAAGAAAAACCCCGTCGAGCTACGGGCGCAGGGACGTATGTCCCGGCGCGGGGTGGTCTCCGTGCGCTTGCGGACAGCGGGGCCCGAGAGCTGGCCGCCGCTGCGCTGGACGCGTCGTTCCCGTGCGCTGGCGGCCAGCGGTCGGTGAGGGTGGAGCCGCTCGTTCCCGGCTTCAGCCGCCGGGCTCCTCCTTGTGCCTGGCGGCTCGCACCTGGCGTATCGACCAGGCGAAGATCCCGATGGCGGCGGTGAGTATGCCGAGCTCGACGAGCATGCTCGTGGGGATCTCGATGTCGTCCGCGAGGACGTTCGCCGCCTCGGCGCTGATGACCAGGAGGCGCCTGATGCTGGCGATGATGCCGATGACGAGGAGAGGCACGGGGTCCAGGACGCCGCCCTCCAGCAGCGCCGCGACCGACCCGATGATCTCCGCGATCATCAGCGCCAGCAGGGCCTGGGACAGCAGGTTCGTCAGGCCGAAGTCGCCGGAGCCAGTGCCCAGTCCCCGCCAGATGCCCACGCCCACGTCCCACAGGATCAGCAGCACGCCCACGATGAGCATGACCACGACCACCGCCGCGATGAGGCGCTCGATCGCCAGCAGCCGGCGCCGCATCTGCCCGGTCGGCGTGGTCGGCGCGCTCGGCCGGTCCCGACGGTCGGGAGACGTTGAGTACGTTGAGACGTCGTCCCTCGTCATAGGTCGTGGAGCATAGCGCCCTTCTGGCGGCGAGGGGGCGAGCGGCCGGAGACGGCCGTGCCGGCGGTGCGCGCCGCGCCGCCGGGCCCGGCGCGGGTCGGCGCGACGTCGCGAACGCCGCGCGCGCCGCTCAGCCGCTCGTTCTGACCACGAGGTGGGTGGGCAGCACGACCGACGCCGGCGCCCTCTCGCCCCTCAGCTGTGCGATCAGCAGACGACCCGCCTGCCTGCCCTTCTCGACGGTGGGCTGGTGGACCGTCGTGAGCGGCGGCGTGGTGCGGGCGGCGGAGGGGAGGTCGTCGAAGCCCACGACGGCCACGTCCTCCGGCACCTCGAGCCCCGCCTCACGGAGGTGGCCCAGCGCGCCGAACGCGAGCTGGTCGCTCATGGCCAGGATCGCCGTCGGCCGCGGCCGGAGCCCGATCAGCGCGGCCGCGGCCCTCGCGCCCTCCGCGGGCACGTTCTCGGGCGTCTCGTAGACGACGACGTCGCGCTCCCAGTCGAGCCCGGCCGCCGCGACCGCCGCTCGGTAGCCGGCCAGCCTGGCCCGGACGGAGAAGTAGCTGGCGCCCTCCTGGCGCGCGAGGTCGGCGACGCCGCGGCGGGCCTCCAGGGCCAGGTCCAGCGTTATGACGCCGAGGCGCTCGTGCCCTCGTTCCAGCAGGTGGGCGGCGGCCTGGCGCGCGCCGCCCTCGTCGTCTATGGCCACGTGCGGCACGCCGCCCACGCCGGGGTTGTCCACCATCACCATGGGCAGGCCGCGAGCCAGCGCGACGTCGAAGTGGGGGTCGCCGTCGGCGAAGCAGTGCACGATCAGCCCGTCGACGTTCGCGGTCCTCACCGGCACCAGCGCCTCGTCGTCGCACGGTGGCGTGCCGATGAGCATGAGCGCGTAGCCGGCCGCCTCGGCCTCGCGGGCGATGCCCTCGATGAACAGCGCCGCGGCCGGGTCGGTGAAGGCGTAGGAGAGCTCGCTGGGGTAGACGACGCCCAGGACGTTGCTCACGCCCAGCCTGAGGCCCCGCGCCGCCGGGTCCGGCCCCGCGTACCCCATGCGCTCGGCCGTGGCCAGGACGCGCTGTCGCAGCTCGGCCGAGAGCTGGTCCGGCCGGTTGTACGCGTTGGAGACGGTGGACGGGGCCACGCCCAGCGCCGCGGCGACGTCCTTGATCGTCACGCGGCCCGCGGGAGCCGTCGGCCGCTTGCCGGCGGCGCCGGGGCGCCCCGCTCGGTCGTGCCCTCGCCTCCCCCGCCGAGCCTTGACAGCCATGGGCCCAGCATACATACTGAAACGATTCAGAGCAGAATCGTTTCAGAAACGGTCCTGCTCGGACGCCCGGCGGGGCGGAGGGGAGGCGCTGTGAGCCTGTTCGCGGGAGGAGTGTTGGGGTTGCACCGGGCGAGGTCGGAGTTCCGCAGGGCCCACGCCGCCGGCCGCCTGCGCGGAGCGGTGGCGCGTCTCATGCGCCGCTGCGCGCGGGTGTGCACCCTGGGCGAGGCAGCTCCCGGAAGCGGGACCGACGCCGGGCGCGGCAGGACCGGCACGCTCGTCCGCGGTCCGCGGCGGCTCACCGAGGTACCCCTCGACCGCGTCATCGGCAGCGTCCAGCGCGCGGGGGACTACGCGCCGGGCTTCCTGCCGCTCGTCAGCCACGACGAGGAGCGCTGGGCGGGCGTGTACCTGGCCCTCGAGGGCCAGCAGGGCCTGCCGCCCGTCGAGCTCGTGGAGCTGGACGGCGACTACTACGTCGAGGACGGTCACCACCGGGTCTCGGTGATGAAGCGCATGGGCGTGAGGTCGGTGGAGGCCTACGTGACGCCGCTGCGGGCCGTCTGAAGGCGAACCGGCGGCGGCCACCCGCCGGTGGCCGCCGCCGCGCCTCCACGCACGGGCTAGCCGTCCGAGCCTGCCTGGGCCGCCGTCAGCCGATCACGCCGAGCTGCCTGAGCAGGCTCGCCGAGTCGTAGTAGAGCCGCGCCCAACGGATGAGCCCGTCCTCGACGTGGTAGGCGCTCATCATCGGCAGCTCCACCCAGCGGCCGGTCGGGGCGAGGTCGCCGAACTGGCCCGTGTGCGTCCCCAGGAACGTGAACTCGAGCAGCACGCGGTTGCCCGCGACGAGCTGGTTCTCGGTCCTGTAGGTGCCGTCGGCGAACGCTCCCCCGTAGAACGTCGCGAGCATCGCGCCGATCGCCTCGCGGCCCACCAGGGGACGGCCCGGGTTCGTCATGTCGGTGAAGGTGGCGTCCTCGGCGTAGTAGCCGGGGTCGTGGTGCTCGGAGTAGGCCGCGAAGGTCTCGCGGGTCCGGCGGGTCACCGGGTCCTCGGCCTCCCGCGCGACGCCCGCGCCCGCACCCTCCGCCAGCGCCATGGCGAACGGCTGTTCCGTCACGGTCCGATCCATACCGCCTCCTCCCGGCCACGGTCTCGCTCCTCGGCCGGTCGGAGCGAAGCTACGGTCCGGGGCGTGACGCCGGCGTGACGCGCTGCCGCTCCGGGCTAGCGCCGCCTGCGGCGGGCCCCGGCCCCGCCGCCGCCGAACAGGATGCCGGCGCCGAGCACGAAGCCGAAGTCGTACCAGTTCCCGTTGTTGTAGACCTCGTAGACGTTCACGTCGTCCGTGAAGAGCGAGATCACGAAGGTGAACGGGGCGACGAACCCGTGCCACAGACCCAGGAGGAAGCCGGCGGGCGCCTGGCCCGGTGGCGCCGTGCGCACCGCGGGGTTCTCGCCGGGGAAGCACGCGCTGAGCGCGAGCAGGAGAATGACGGCGGCGACGATGACCGAGGCCGCCCTGCGTGTACGTCCGTTTCTTTCCATCACGTGTCTCGCTCCCTCCACGCCGTAGATCCGCTGCGCGGGCGACACCTGCCGCCCGGCCGCTCGCCCGCGTCAGCGCCTGCCGCGGAGCTGCGGGTCGAGCGCGTCGCGCAGGCCGTCGCCCAGTAGGTTGAAGCCTATTACCGCCAGGAAGATGGCCAAGCCGGGGAACGTGGTGACGGACGCCTGCGTGAAGATGTAGTTGCGGCCCTCGCCGAGCATCGCGCCCCACTCGGGGGTCGGCGGCTGGACGCCGAGGCCGAGGAACCCCAGGCCCGCGGCGGTGAGGATCGTCGAGCCCATGCTGAGGGTCGCCTGCACGATCACCGGCGCGAGGGCGTTGGGCAGCACGTGCCGCCACAGCACGCGCCGTCCCGGAGCGCCGAGCGCCATGGAGGCCTCTATGTAGCTGACCTCGCGGATCGACAACACGGAGCTCCGCACCAGCCGGGCGAAGCGTGGGATCGTCGAGATGCCCACGGCCACGATCACGTTCGTGAGCCCCACGCCGAGCAGCGCCACCAGCGTGAGGGCGAGCAGGAACGTCGTGAACGAGAGCATCAGGTCCATGACGCGCTGGATCACCAGGTCGACCGTGCCCCGGTAGAACCCGGACACCACGCCCAGCGGCACCCCCACCACGAGGCCGACGCCCACGGCGATGGCCCCGATGAACAGGGTCAGGCGCGCGCCGAAGAGGATTCGGGCCAGGATGTCCCTGCCGAGCTGGTCGGTGCCGAGCGGGTGCTGCAGGGACGGCGCCTGCAGGACGGCGCGGAGGTCCTGACGCACGGGGTCCCACGGCGTGAGCACCGGGGCGAGCACGCCGGCGAGGACGAGGAGCGCCACCAGCACGGCGCCGGTGACGGCGCTGGGGCTGCGGAGCAGGCGGCGGAGCGTCTCGGCGCCGAGCGAGGCCGCGGGACGCGCCTCCTCGAAGGCCCCGATGGCCGCGCTCTCAGCCATCGCCTAGCCTCGCGGCGCGAGCCGCCCGGCGGTGGCGCGGCAGGGGCGAGGCGGCCCTAGCCATAGCGCACCCTGGGGTCGATGACCCCGTAGAACAGGTCGACGGCCAGGTTCACCAGCGCGAAGAGGAGCGCGAACACGATGACGAGGCCCTGTACCGTGGGGTAGTCGCGGGCGAAGATCGAGTCCACCAGCAGGCGTCCCAGGCCGGGCCAGGCGAAGACGGTCTCGGTGAGGATCGCGCCGCCGAGCAGCTCGCCGAACTGGAGGCCTATGACCGTGACGACGGGGGCGAGGGCGTTGCGCAGGGCGTGCCGCCACACCACGGAGCGCTCCGTCGAGCCCTTGGCCACAGCGGTCCTGATGTAGTCCTGGTGCAGTACCTCGAGCATGCTCGAGCGCGTGATGCGGGCGATGAACGCCATCGAGAAGAACGCCAGCGTGGCCGCCGGCAGCACCAGCGAGAGCGGCCCCTCGGCGCCGGCCGCCGGCAGCCAGCGCAGGCGTATCGAGAAGACGATGATCAGCATCAGGCCCAGCCAGTAGACGGGCATGCTGATGCCGAAGAGCACCACGGTCGAGACGAGCAGGTCGGCCAGGCGGCCCGCCCGCACCGCGGCGAAGGTGCCCAGCGGCACGCCGATCGCCACGGCGAGCACCGTGCTGGCGAAGGCGAGCGTCAGCGTGGCGGGGAAGCGGGCGCCGATCTCGACGGTCACGCTGTTCGAGGTGCGCGCCGACGTGCCGAGGTCGCCCTGCACCAGGTCGCCGAGGAAGATCACGCCCTGGCGCCACAGTGGCTGGTCCAGCCCCAGCCGCGTGCGCAGGCGCTCGACGTCCTGCTGGGACGCCAGCACCCCGGCTATGACCCTGGCGGGGTCGCCCGGCAGCAGCCGCACCATCAAGAAGACGGTGACGGCGACGAAGAGGACCGTCACCGCCACGCCGACGAGCCGCTGGAGCAGGTAGGACGTCAACTGGACCTCAGAACCGCGCCCTCGCGCCGATCAGGCGGCGGCGAGAGCGGGGCGCGGGAGGATGACCCCGCGCCCCGCTGGCGACCTCAGTCGGCCGGCCGCGCGTAGATGGCGTAGAACTTCTCGTTCGGCAGGCCGGAGACGTTCGTCACGTCGGCCGAGTGCACGATCGGGAACCGCTGCACCCACAGGAAGATCCAGGGGGCGTCGTCCCAGATCAGGCGCGCGGCCTGTCCGTAGAGGTCGGCGCGCTGCGCCTCGTCCACGGTGGAGTTCGCCTGCGCGATGAGCTCCTCGACCTCGGGGTTCGTGTAGAACGACGTGGCCAGGCCGGCCGGCGGGTGCTGCGACTGCTGGAACTGCAGCATCTGCTGCGAGGCGTCGAGGTACGCCGGCGCCCAGCCGAGCAGGTGGAGCTGCGTCTCGTTCGACTCGGCGCCCTGCGTGATCGTGCCGACGTACGTGGGCCAGTCCGTGGTGCGCACGTTCGCGGTGATGCCGACGTCGGCGAGGTAGTTCGCGATCGCTTGGGACGCGGGGAAGTCCTGCACGTAGCGGCCGGTGGGCGACATGAAGTCGAGCGTGAGCTCGCCCGGCTCGACGCCCGCCTCCGCGAGCAGCTCGCGGGCCCGCTCCGGGTCGTACTCGTAGGCGCCTATCGACGTGTAGCCGAAGAGGCTAGGCGCCATCGGGGAGTCCATGACGTCGGCGGCGCCGAAGAGGATGCCCTGGACGATCGCCTCCTTGTCGACGGCGTAGTTGAGGGCCTGACGCACGCGCTTGTCGTCGAGGGGCGGCTTGGTCGTGTTGATCGCGATGAAGATCGTCCTGTCGCTGGGGCCGAACACGACCTCGACCGCCGGGTTCGCGTCGAGAGCCGGGATGTCGGACGCCGGCGGCAGGATGATCATGTCCACCTGGCCGGCGAGGAGCAGGCTCTCGCGCGTCGTGGCCTCGGGGACGATCTGGAACACGACCTCGTCGTAGTAGGGCGCCTCGCCCCAGTAGTCCTCGAAGCGCCTCACGACGATCCGCTCGCCGAGGGCCCGGGACTCGAACGCGTAGGGGCCCGTGCCGACGGGGTGCGTGATGTTCTCGTACGAGTTGCCCTCCATGTCGACGGAGGCCGGCGAGATGATGGCCGCCGTCGTCTGCGTGAGGGCGCCGGCCATGTACGGGGAAGGCTGCGTGAGGTGGAGCCTGACGTGCAGGTCGTCGACGGCCTCGACGCTCTCGATGGGCGCGTAGGGGCCGCGCCGCGGCACGTTCACGTTCGGGTCGAGGAGGCGCTCGAAGTTCCACACGACGGCCTCGGCGTCGAAAGGCGTGCCGTCGTGGAACGTCACGCCCTCGCGCAGCGTGAGGTCCATGGTCAGGCCGTCAGCGGAGGTCGTCCACTCGGTCGCGAGCACCGGCACCAGCGCGCCGTTCTCGTCGATGCCGATCAGCGTCTGCGCCATGTAGTCGACGATGTTGTCGATCGTCGTGGTGGTGCCCTGGACCGGGTCGAGCGAGTCGGCGTCGACGCCGATCGCGATCCGGAACGTCTCTTGAGCGAGCGCCGACCCGCCCAGGAGCAACGCGAGCACGAGCACTGCCTTCGGGAAACCGCGCATATGGACCACCTCCCAAGCTGACTGCGTGCTTGAACGCCCTTTGATATCAGATTCTCGCGAACGACGTGCGGCGCGGCGGGCGCAGCGGCCCTGGCGCGGCCCGCTAGCAGGCGGAGCGCCGGGCGAGGCCCCTGCCCTCCAGCGCCTGGGTCGCGGCGCGCCGGCGCCCACGGCGGGCGACCGAGCCGGTCGCGGCGCGGTACGCTTCTCCCTCATGAGGACAGACGTCAGCGCCCAGGAGACCCCGCCGTTCGACCCGGCCCCGCCGATCGCCGACGCCGAGAGGCGGGAGCGGGCGCGGCGGCTGTTCGAGTTCGTGCCTCGGGACCTCGACGCCGTCGTGCTGTTCGACGAGCAGTACGTCCAGTACTACGCCGGTTTCGTCTTCATCCCTACCGAGCGGCCGATCGCCGTCGCGATCACGCGCGACGGCGCCCGCACGCTGCTGGTGCCGCGGCTCGAGCGGGAGCACGCGGAACAGACCTGCCAGGTGGAGGAGGTCCTCGCCTACCCGGAGTACCCGGGCGAGAAGCACCCTCTGCGGGTGCTGGCCGACCACCTCAGGGCGCGGGGCGTCGCGCGCGTCGGCGCGGACCACGACGGCTACCCGGTCGTGATGGGCTTCCGTCCCTACCCGCTCTCGAGCCAGCTCGAGGTGACGCTCGTCTCACCGCAGGTCGACAGGCAGATGGCGCTGAAGAGCGAGTCCGAGCTGAGGCTGATACGCGAGAGCGCCTGGTGGGGCGACCACGCGCACCGGCTGCTGCAGCGGTACACGCGCCCGGGCCTCACCGAGACCGAGGTCGTGGGCCGCGCCTGCAAGGAGGCCACCGCGCGCATGCGCGAGTGGCGCGGCGCGTACCGCAAGCTCAACCGCTGGATCGACGGCGCCCTGGCCGTGTACCGCGGGCAGATCGGCCCGAACGGCGCGCTGCCGCACGCGATGACCATCGACGCCACGTTCGAGGTGGGCCAGACGCTCGTCACCGGGGCCTCGGCCGACGCCCAGGGCTACATCTCCGAGCTCGAGAGGACGATGTTCGTCGGCGAGCCGTCGGCCGAGCAGCGCCGCTACTTCGGCCACATGATGGCGCTGCAAGAGACCGCGTTCGAGGCGATCCGTCCGGGCGCCCGCGCCGCCGACGTCGACAGGGCGGTGCGCGCGTACTACGACCGCGAGGGGTTGTGGGAGCAGTGGCGCCACCACGTGGGCCACGGGCTCGGGCAGCGCATCCACGAGAGCCCGTTCCTCGACGTCGGCGACGACACGGTCCTCGAGCCCGGCATGGTCCTCTCGGTCGAGCCGGGCATCTACGTGCCCGGTCTCGGCGGCTTCCGCCACTCCGACACCGTGCTCGTCACGGAGACCGGCATCGAGATGCTCACGACCTACCCGCGCGAGCTGGAGGCCCTCGTCATCGAGGCCTGACGGCCTGGCCGGGGACCTGGGTTGGTCGCGGCGCCGGCCGCGGGCCGCAGTCGGGGCGCCTCCGCAACGGTCCAGCGGGGTCCCGCCGCTCGCAGGCTTCGGCAGCCCTCAGCCGCCCCGCCGCTCCCTGGCCTCCCGCCGGCGCCTCGCCGTCTCGTACGCCCCCACCACGAGCGGCCAGACCTCGCGCCACGTCGCCTCGCTCGGGTTGAGGACGCACACCCAGCCCATCGGCGCGTAGACCGGATGGGGCATGAGCACGTCCAGCGCGGCGTGGTCGTGCCCCGTCTCCAGCACGCCCCAGTCTGGCCTTGGCGCCGGCACGGGGCCGAACCGCGCTGCGTACTCCGCCGGCCCCGCGGCCACGCTGAAGCGGAACACGCCCGGCCGGTCGAGGCGCGCGACGCCGCCCTCGTGCTGGTCGTCGCGCGTCACGATGGTCGCGAACGGCAGCCTGTGGTCCGGCTCGGCCCCCTCCGGCCGGTAGTAGAAGAACCTGTCGCCCTCGTGCTCGAGCACCTCGAGCCCCGCGAGCTCCCTCCGCATCAGCTCGACGATCGCGTCCGCGTCCATGAGCCCTCCTCCTCTCGGGCGGTCGCCACGCCTGGTGGCGCCCCCTCCCGCCCGACGTTCCCTGAGCCGGATGTGGAACCCCCGGGGCACGGGCTTCATCCAGCCTTAACGTTCCCGATGCGGAGAGCGCGCAAGGTGGGCCGAGGAGGGCGGACGGCATGGCGAGGCTCACCGCGGACGAGCGGGCGACCGAGTACCCGGGTGCCGAGCGCTTCATGCCGGGCACCACGACCCTGGCCGCGATGCGCGAGGCCGTGCAGGGCTGCCGCGGCTGCCCGCTCTACAGGGACGCCACGCAGGCGGTGTTCGGCGAGGGTCGGGTCGGGGCGCGCCTGATGCTCGTCGGCGAGGTGCCCGGCGACGAGGAGGACCTGAGGGGCCGACCCTTCGTTGGTCCCGCCGGCAGGCTGCTCGACCAGGCCCTCGAGGAGGCGGGCATCGCGCGCGAGGACGCCTACCTCACGAACGTCGTCAAGCACTTCAAGTGGGAGCCGAGCGGCAAGCGGCGCATCCACAAGACGCCGAACCGCTGGGAGATCGCGGCGTGCATCCCGTGGCTCGACGCCGAGATCGCGCGCGTCTCGCCCGCGGTCCTCGTGGCCATGGGGGCGACGGCGGCGAAGGCGCTGTTCGGTCCGTCGCACCGGGTGTCGGTGCAGCACGGCCAGCCCGTGGCGTTCGACCGTGCCCCGTACGCGACCTCGACGGTCCACCCTTCCGCGGTCCTCAGGCGCCCCACCGAGGAGGACAGGGTCGCCGAGTTCGAGCGGCTGGTGGCAGACCTGCGCAGCGTGGCGGCGGTGCTGGCGGGCTGAGGGCCCTCGCGCCTACTCCACGGCGCCGAGCGTCGCCTGGCCCCAGCCCGCGGCGCCGAGCGTCGCCGGCCACGGCGCCTCCCACATGCCGAAGGCGACGGCGGCGGCAACGAAGGCGAGGCCCAGCATCACCACCCGTGCCACCCACCGCCACGGGCTCTCGGGCGGCGTGACGTGCTCGGTGCCGCGTCCGCGGCCCTCGCGCCAGACCTCGCGTACCGGGGAGGCGGCCACGCGCTGGCTCACCGACCAGGCCGCCGCGGCCAGCAGGAGCGACACGGCGTAGACGCCGTACATCTCCTCGCGCGGCCCCGCGACGAGCGCCGCCGCGGCACCGACGCCGACGAGCGCTGAGGACGCCACCAGGCGGGCACGGGACTCGGGGCGGACCACGCTCAGCAGGGCCGTGACGAGGGCGCCGAGGGTCGCGAGCAGCTCGAGCGCGTGGAGGTCCGCCACGCGGCACAGACTACAGGCGCGCCGCCGGGCTCTAGGAGGTGCCGGCTCGCAGTCGTCCGCGGCGCCAGAGGCGCATGCCGGTGTCGACGAGGCGCACGTGCGGCAGCGACCCCACCTCGTCGAGCGGGAACCAGCGCACGTCGTCGGTCGAGCCGTCCACCTCGACGCGGAGGTCGCCGGCGACGATGCGGCCCTCGTAGACGATCCGCAGGGAGTGGAAGGGCCGGCGCGGACGCCCGGGTCCCAGGTCGCCGGCCCTGAAGTGGTCGCTGTGGGTGCCCAGGACGTCGACGAGCTCGATGACGTAGCCGGTCTCCTCGAGCACCTCGCGCACCGCGGCCGCCTCCGGGTCCTCGCCCGCCTCGAGGCCGCCGCCGGGCAGCGTCCACGCCGACTCGAGCCCCGCGGTGTAGTGGAGCTGGCTCGGGTCCGGCACCCAGTGGCTGAGGAGGACCTGCCCGTCCCTGACGATCACCGCGTACGCGCCGACCCGCGTGTCGAAGTCCACCGGCCGATCCTAGGCTGCCGAGCCCAGGTCCCTCACTCCCCGGCCACGGCGGTGAGGCCGGCCACGAAGTGGTCGATGAAGAACGTGTAGAGCACGGCGACGGGGATGCTGGCGATGAGCGCGCCCGCGAGGAGCGGTCCCCAACGGAAGACGTCGCCGCGCACGAGCTCGGTGGGCACGCCGATCGAGACGGTCTTCTGGGCCGAGTCCTGCACGAACGTGAGGGCGTAGACGAACTCGCTGGTCGACAGCGTGAACGCGAACACGACGATCGTGAGGATGCCGGGCACGGCCAGCGGCAGCACGGCGCGCACGAACGCGCCGATGCGGGAGTAGCCGTCGACCATCGCCTGCTCCTCGATGTCCTTCGGTATGCCCTTGAAGAAGCCCATCATCAGCCAGGTGCAGAACGGCACCGTGAACGTCGGGTAGGCGACGACCAGCGCCCAGATCGAGTTCTGCAGGCCGAGCGCCGCGATCACCTTGGCGAAGGGGAGGAAGAGAAGGGTGGGCGGCACGAGGTAGGTGAGGAAGATGCCGATGCCCAGCACCTCGCCCCAGCTGCCCGCCAGGCGCGCCAGGCTGTACGCCGCCGGCACGGCCAGCAGCAGCGTGATCACGACGACGAGCCCGCCGACCATGAACGAGTTGAGGAGCCAGCGCACGAACAGCGTGTCGGCGAAGAGCAGCCTCACGTGGTCGAACGTCGGCGCCTGCGCGTACCAGAACGGGTTCGCGTTCGGATCGAAGAGGTTCGGGTTCTGCTTGAACGTCGTGATGAGCATGACGTAGAAGGGCAGAGCCGCGAACAGCGTGAAGATCGCGACGGCCAGGTAGAACGCCGTGCGCGAGGCGACACGTCCGACGCCCCGTCCGCGACCTGTCCTCCTGGGGAGCGCGGCGGTGGTGGTCGCCATCAGATCACCTCGCTGCGGCGGATCAGCCGGAGCAGCACGGCGCTCACGCCGGCCAGCACCGGCAGCAGGAACAGGGCGATGGCCGCGCCCCGGCCGAGGTTGCCGCCGAGGATGCCGGTGAAGAAGGCGTGGCTGGCGAGGGTCTGGGTCATGTTCGCGGGCCCGCCACGCGTGAGGATGAAGATGGCGATCATGTCGGAGAAGGTGAAGACGAAGGTGAAGAGGACCGCGACGAGGAGGATGGGGGAGAGCATCGGCAGCGTGATGTCGAACAGGCGCCTGAAGTAGCCGGCGCGGTCGACGCGCGTCTGCTCGATGACGTCGCGAGGGATCGAGTTGAGGCCCGCCAGGACGATGACCGTGGCGAGCGGCAGGATGCGCCAGACGTTGACCAGGACTATCGAGACCTTGGCGAGGACCGGGTCGCCGAGCCAGTAGAGGTTCGGCAGGGCGCCGAGCGCGGCGCCCCTGTGGCCCAGCAGGCCCACCTGGCGCAGCAGCCAGTCGATGGGGCTGAACACCGAGTCGAACATCCACAGCCAGCCGATGAGGCCGAGGGCCACCGGCGCCGTCCAGGGCAGGAGGATCAGGAAGCGCACGACCCACTTCCCGCGGAACTCGCGCATCAGGAGCTCGGCGAGGATCGTGCCGAGGACCAGCACGGCGACGAGCGTGCTCACCGTGAACAGCAGCGTGTTCGCCAGCGAGCGCAGGAAGACGCGGTCGCGGAGCAGCTCGGAGAAGTGCCGCAGGCCCACCCACTTGACGGCGGTGCCGCCCGTGGTGACGTCGTGGAGGCTGTAGTAGATCGCCAGCCCGAACGGCACGCCCACGAGCAGGAGGATGAAGATCACGGCGGGGGCGAGCATGCCGACGGCGAGGAGGGACTCGCGACGGGCGTGGGCGCGCTCGTCGTGCGTGACGGCCGGCCTGGCGGCGACGGGGGCCTGGGCGCTCATGCCGCCGCCGGGGCGTCGACGCGCCGGCCCGTCTGGGGGTCGAAGCGCTTGACGAAGCGCCGGTGCACGAAGAACTCGTGCTCGCGACCCACCTCCAGGTCGCCAGCCAGTCGCGCCGGCAGCTTGGCGATGACCTCGTTCGCCTCGCCCATCGGCGAGGTGTCGGCGCCGGGTACCTCGCCGTAGAGGAGGAGGTCGGCGCCGAGGTCCTCGAGGCCGGAGGCGACGAACGGCAGGCGCAGCGCGTCCGGCCCCGGCTGGAACGACTCGCCGACAGGCAGGAAGTTCTCGGGGTGGAAGCCGAGGACCTCGCCGTCCTTGAGGATCAGGTTCATGGCGGGCGAGCCCATGAAGCGCGCGACGAACGTGTTCGCCGGCTCGCGGTATATGTCGCTCGGCCGGCCGATCTGCTCGATCTTGCCGAAGTTCATCACGGCCACGCGCTCGCCGAGGCCCATGGCCTCGACCTGGTCGTGCGTGACGTAGATCGTCGTGATGCCGATGCGGCCGTGCAGCTTCTTCAGCTCGTGGCGGGCCTGGTGCCTGAGCTTGGCGTCGAGGTTCGAGAGCGGCTCGTCGAGGAGGAAGAGGTTCGGCTCGCGCACGAGGGCGCGGGCGAGGGCCACGCGCTGGCGCTCGCCGCCGGAGAGCATCCGCGGCTTGCGGTGGAGCAGGTGGCCGATCCCGAAGAGGTTCGCCGCCCACTCCACGCGCTCCTTGATGCGCGCCTTGTCGGTCCTCACCGCCTCGAGCGGGAACGAGATGTTCTTGAACACGCTCTTGTGCGGGTAGAGCGCGTAGCTCTGGAAGACCATCGCGATGTTGCGGTCGTTGGGCGGCAGCCCGTTGACGACCCTGTCGCCGATGACCACCTCGCCGCTCGTGGCCTTCTCGAGACCGGCGATCGTGCGCATCAGCGTCGTCTTGCCCGAGCCGGAGGCCCCCAGCAGCACCAGGAACTCGCCGTCGCGGACGTCGAGGCTGACGCCGTCGACGGCTCTCACCGATCCGAAGTGGGTATGCAGGTCGCGTACGGTCAGCTTCGCCATCCCAGGCGCGCCTCCTAGCGAGGGGGCGGGCGGCGCCGCACGGGCGCGCCGCCCGCCTCGGTGCAGTGCGTCAGATCAGGCCGCGCTGACGCCAGGCGTCGTAGACGGCCCGGGCCTCCGCGGCCGCCGTCCTGATCGAGTCCTCGGGGGACTCGTCGCCGCGCACGGCGCGCGCGAACATGTTCGGGATGATGAACGTGTTGTAGACCTCCGCCACGGCGGGGCTGCACACGCCAGGGTGCCCGACGTTCGTCGTCCACTCGACGGCGTTCATGAGCGGGCGCAGCTTGCCATCGGCCTCGTTCTCGAGCTTGAACGGGTCGTTCTCGAACCAGGCGTTGTGCAGGTCGCGGAAGGTGCTCGCGCCCGCCACCTCGGGGTAGTCGCCGTTGCCGCTGATCGGCGAGTCGAAGAAGCTCGGCGAGTTGTAGAGCTTCGAGTGGTACATCGCCAGGTCGTAGTTCTCGGCGAGGTCGAGGATGAACTGCTTGGCCGCGTCGGGGTTCTCGGCGTGGTTCGGGATGATGTAGTTGTAGATCACGTGGGCGTTCGCCCAGGCGGTGCCGCGCGGGCCCTGCAGCGCCGGGCCGAAGAAGACGTCCTGAGCGATGTCGGGCACGTCATCCTGCGAGGACCGGTAGGCGGAGATGGAGTTCATGATGTACGACGCCCGGCCGGCGATCAGCGCCTGGTTGTTCGAGGCCGCGTTCCACGCGAACACCTCCGGCGTCATCGCCGCCTCGTAGAGCCGCTGCATGAACTGGACGGTCTCCAGCACGCGCTCGAAGTTGTCGCCCTGGTCGAGGACGACCTCGCCGTCCTCGTTCTGGACCATGGCGTCGAACGAGGCGAGCATCGCCCGGTGCGCCATGTTCGAGTCGATCTCCTGCGCCAGGCCGATGCCGAGCTGCACGCCCTGCTCGTCCCTGATGCGCCCGCCGATGGTGACGAGGTCCTCCCACGTCGTGGGCCCGTCGGGCATGCCCGCGGCCTCCCACAGGCTGCGCCGGTAGTTCGCCGGGTCGATCGTCCAGCCGACGCAGAAGCTGTAGAAGTTGTCGGTGGCGGGGTTGTACGAGTAGTTGCGGGCGACCTGCAGCTGCTCGCCGAAGCGGCTCTGCGCCTCCTGGTTCACGTCGTTGAGCGAGAGCAGGCTGGGCTCGAACTGGCCGGCCTCGGCCCCGACGATCTCGATCAGGTCGTGGCCCGACCCCGCGGAGATCTCGGCCGCCACCGTCGCCGTCAGGTCCGCCAGGTTGATGTGGTCGACGACGACGTCCACGCCGTTCGCCGCGCCCCACTCGCGGGCGTACTGGTCGAACCAGGTGTCGTAGGCGGGCACGAAGTGGCTCCACTGCAGGATGCGCAGGCTCTGGGCGCCCTGCGCCCTGGCCAGCGACGGCCCCAGGGCCGCGGCGGCCGCCGTGGCGCCGGAGTACTTGAGGAAAGACCTGCGGGTGATGCGACGCTTCAACGGGTCGAACCTTAGCAGAGGGCTCATACGTCCTCCCATCCCTTCCGAGCGGTGCGCTTGCCAGCCCATGCGGGCCACGAGGCTTCGCCGGCCCGTGCCGGCCTCGGGTGCTGCGCCGGCCTGCCGGGCCACGAGGCTAGAGACGGCTCCAGGTCGAGATGCAGGTCGCTACCTCCTAACGGCGGAAGCAGGTCGCGAAACCGGACGTGTCCGCCAAGCCCTGGGCTCGCGCCACGCGTCATGGCGCCGACGCGGCTGTCGAGGGCTATCTACGTGCGTTGGCAACAAGGTAAGCCGTGGAACGTGATGAGGCAAGGGTGGGCGAACCGTCGCTGGTAGAGCGCGGGGCGGGCGGGTCGGCGCTCGGCAGCCCTGGAGCGTGCTCGGGTCCCCAGGGTCCGTATCCCCTCTTGGACCCTACAGTCACTATCCCGGAAGTGAGATGGCAACTTGGCGTCTTCGCCACCGGGGCAGCCCGCCTGAGACGCGCTAGCCGTCCCTCCAGGGGCCATAGCCAGCATCCCGATTAAGGGCTACCGACTGAGCGTGCGGCGAACGGGGCTCGCTGTGCGGACCGCGCCGGCCAGCGCCTCACTGGACCCTGAACCGGCTCTCGGCGTAGTGCTCGCCGTCGCCGAGGAGGACCACGTCGTAAGCACCGGGGGCCGCGGGGGCCGTCACCTCGGCGCGGAAGACGTAGGGGTCGTCGGTGGCGGCAAGCGGGAGCGTCACGCCGTCCACCACGATCGATGCAGCACCCACGAGCTTGAGGAAGCTGGCCTCCGCGACGAGCGGCTCGCCGGGGCCCGTGGTGGCCGGCGAGATCCTGAGCGTGGCGAGCGGGCCGTCCGCGACCACGAGCGGCAACACCTGCTCGCGGACCGTCTCGGCGGCGGACGCCCTGACGGTGACCAGAAGCACACCGCGTGCGTCCGGTGGGACGGGCACGCGCACCTCGTAGACGCCGTCGCCCACCGGCGCCATGGCCATCGCCTCTCCGCCGGGAAGTGCGGCCTCCACGTAGACCGCGGCGGGATCGAAGTCGCCCCGCAGCTCGGCGGTGACGAGCACGTCCGCGCCCGGCGGGGCGGTCATCGGGCCGAGCCGCGCTAGGAGCGCCAGGTCGGAGCTCGAGAACGCTCGCACGGTCTCGCGCGGACGAGCGGCGACGCCCAGCTCGAGCCTGGTGATCGGCCCCGCGGCCAGCTCGAGGCTCTGGGCGGGCGTCGTCGCCACCACCGACTCCGGCAGCGACGCCTCGTCGACGTACACGGTGTAGGTGCCCGGTGCCGCGTTCTGCAGGACGGCCTCGCCACGCTCGTTCGTCGTGACGGTCCGCGTGGCGCCGGAGCTTCCGCGGAACGTGACGGCCACGCCCGGCACGGCCTGCTCCGTCGAGGCGCGGAGCCCGTCGCGGTCGTCGTCCGAGAACACCGTGACCACGGCGGTGGCCACCTCGACGACGGGGACGTCGACCTCGGTGACAGAGCCCTCCGTGACCGCCACCCGCAGGACGCGCTCGATGCCGAGCGTGGCCGGCAGCCCGCTGAGACCGATCGTGTACGAGCCCTCGGCGAGGGCGAGGCTGTAACTGCCGCTCTCGTCCGTGCTGGTGCTCGTCCGGCCGGCGTGCACCATGGCGGCGACCGGGGGCTCGCCGGGGCCCCTGGTGCCGTCCCTGTCGAGGTCGCGGAACACCGCGCCCTTCACGGTGCCGGTACGGAGACCGCCGAACGCCTCCACGACCGGCTCCGGTGTAGCGAAGCCGCCGTCCACGATGGCCGTGAGCGCCAGCTCCCAGGTGAGCTCATCGCCCAGCTCCAGCCCCCCACGCAGGACGTACCGCCTCTCCGGCTGGTAGGAGAGCGACAGGCTGCCGGAGTGCCGGCCGGTCCTGAGGTCGTAGCGGTACCGCGCGCGGCCGCTGAAACCGGCACCGTGCCCGCTGAGCGTGGCGTCGAGCCGGTCCTCGTCCTCGTCGTGGAGGTAGCCCACGCCCGCCGACCAGTCGCGGTCCTCGTAGCTCAGCCCCGCCCGGTAGGTGACCGTGGTCAGCGTGTCGCCCACGACGGAAGCCTCGACGCTGAAGGGGCTGGGCCGGTAGGCCGCGGCGAGCTGATAGGTCAGCCCCACGTCGCCGCCCCGGAAGGTGGCGCCGAGGTACCCGTCGAGGGCGACGGGCTCGGCGAGGGGGCGGTAGCCTACGCCGAACGAGACGGACGCCGAGTCGCTGTAGGACAGCCTCTGCCTCAGCGTCACCTCCGGGTGGACCTTCTCGTTCACGGTGACGTTGGCGATAAGCCCGTCCGGGCTCGCGGCCAGGTCGGTGCGGCCGCCGATCGGCTCAGTCGTCCGCGTCACGACCGCCGCGTTGGCCCGCCAGCCCCGGTCGAGAGGGTAGGGCACCTCTAGGCGCGCGAAGCCCAGGAGGGGCGAGGTGTCGAAGGTCGCCGTGAGCCCGAAGGCCGCCGAGAGGTCGACGTCAGCGCCGGCGGCGGACCTCAGCCCGCTGACCAGCGGCATCAGCACCAGCTCAGGGGAGACGCGGAAGCGGTAGCCGGCGTCCACCCGCTGCTCGGAGCGGTCGCTGAAGGTCTGGGTGGCGGCGAAGTAGGCGTCGCCCGGCTGGAATACGGCGCCGAGCGTCGTCGACGACTCGGTCACGCCCGCGAACCCGCTCAGGTCTCCGGCCGTCACCGACAAGGTGTGGTTCAGGTGGCCTCCGGCGTACACCGCCCGCCAGTCGTCGCCGGCGAGGACCGCGCCGCCCGACACCCGCAAGCCCTGCTCGGGCCGCATCTCCGCCGACAGGTCCACACCTCCCGACACGTAGCCGGAGAGGTCGCCGCCCAGGAGCACGCGGAGGCCGGCCAGGTAGCCGGCGCTGCCGTAGCCCCCCGTCAGCTCGATGCCGTAGTCCATCACCGGTCCGGTGACCTCGTCGGCTCCCGCGAACGGCAGGACCTCCGTGCGGACGACCGCGAACCTCTCCTGGGACGGGTCGCTCGCCGGCGTCGCGGTCACGACGGCGACGTCCCTGCCGACGGTGTCCGCGGGCCAGGCACCCAGAGACACCGAGCGCGCCTCTCCCGGCTCCAGCTCGACGACGAGGTCGAGGTCGGAGTCCAGGAGCCGGCTCTGCACCGAGACCTTCACCTCCTCGGTCCCGTTGCCCGTGTTCTCGAGCACGATGCGATGCTCGACGACCTCGCCGCGGACGACGGTGGCGTCCTGCGGGGCGACCAGCACCAGACCCGTGCGCCTGGCGACGGTCACGACGACCTCGGTCGAGCGTCCCTCGCCGTCGGTGAGCGTGACGACGTGGTCGCCGGCCACGACCGACCTACCGACGTGCAGGTAGAAGACGGTCCGCTCCGCGGCCACCGTCACGCGCTGCGGCCCGGAGAAGCCGGGCGGCGCCGCGACGACGAGCTCGGTCGGCGCGGCCGCGCTGACGGCGATGGCGGCGAAGGTCCCGGGGTCGACCACCCCTGGCCCCACCGCGCTCACCTGTGCCGCGGCGACGCCCATCGCACACGCGGCAGCTAGGACGATCGCCCCCCGTAGCATGGGCATTCAGTCGGAGTTCAGGCTGAACGTGAGGCTCCCGACGTACCTGCCGGGCGGCTCGGTGCCGTCGATCCGGAGCCGGACTGCGAACCGGTACGTCTCCTGCACCGCCGTCGGTCCGCGCCCCACCACGATCCTGTTGCTGCCGGGCGCGAAGGCGTGCCACGTCACGCCGTCCAGGCTGTACTCGAGCTGGTCCGCGGGCAGGATCACGTTCTCCTGCTCGTTGTAGAGGCCGCTGAAGGTGACGACGATCGTCCAGCCGCTCACGTTCGTGAAGACCGTGAACGACATCGGGTCGGTCGCCGGGTCGGGGTCGGTCGGCAGGTAGTAGGCGGGGAACCGTGCCGGCGGGTAGACGGCCTGGCTCAGGTCGAAGACGACCTGGTCGTGGCTGATCGTCAGCGAGGCCGCCTCGGGGATCGTGGCTCCCACGGAGACCTGCGCCGACGCCGTGGACGCCGCCACGACCAGGGCGAGCGAGGCCAGGGCGCGGCGGACGGTGCGGGTAGCGGGTCGGTCGAGTGCGGGCCAGTTCATGGCACCTCCACGAGCGCTTCGCCGAGCAGGACCGTGCCGCCGCCGTAGTCGAGGTCGGCCAGCAGCGTGTACGAGCCCGTCGGCAGCGGTGCCGACAGGGGGAACACGACGTCGTGCGTCGCGCCGGGGAAGGAGGCCTCGTCCGCGACGCTGACCCTCTCGACGAGACCGCCGGTCGCGTCGCGCACCTCGACGGATCCCGTGATGCGCAGCAGCCCGGTGCCGGTGTTGCTGAACTGCACCCGCACCGCGGGCGGTGCGTCGACCCCCGGCTCGTACCTGAGGCCGACGATGCTGCCTTCTCGCGTCGGCTCGCCGACGTCCACGTAGATGAAGTGTCCGACGCGGACCCGGGTCACGACCCCTATGCCGGCCCCCGGCTCCTGCTCGGAGCCGCTGGCCGCGGAGTCGAAGAACAGGACGGTCCAGTACGTCCCGTCGGGGGCGTCCTCCGGCACCGTGACCGTGTAGCTGACCGCGAGGTCCGCCGCCGGGCCCAGCGTGAACTCGAGCGGGTTCACGCTGAGCCAAGGCGCCAAAGACCTGGGATGGCTGCCCGGGTCCAGCCAGATGAGCTGGCCGCTCGGGCCCATGAGGGCGTCGTTGAGGACGACGGAGACGCCGAGCGGCGTGCCGGGGCTGGGGTTGTCGACGTTTACGACGCTCGTGACCTGAGACCCCGGGGCGGCGACGAGCTGGGCCCGGGGTGGGCTCACGCCCACGCCGGACTGGGCGTCCGCGCACGTGAGGCTCCAAGCGAGGACGGAGCAAGCGACGAACATCGAGACGGACCTGATGAAGATAGTCGGACTCCTCATGGCCTCACTCTGGCTCGGCCGCGAGCTCGGCAGGCGGGCCGGTCGCGCGGCTGACGGTCGGAACGACGGTCGCGGTGAAGCGGCCCGCCGCCGAGGTCCTGCCTCGGCGGCGGGCCCTAGCGGTCAGGGCTTGCTGGTGAGGACGAACGTGACGGTGATGGTCTTGTCGCCCGGCGTCTCGGTGCCGTCGAACCAGAACAGCTCCTCGATCTTGTCGTCGAGCCAGCCGCCGGTGGGCGAGCCGCTGTGGGCGAGGATGAGCCCGTCGGCGCTGGCGCCGATGAGGTGCCTGTAGTTCGACTCGGCGCTACCGTCGGGGACGCCGCCCTTGAGGGCGTCGTCACGGATGCCGAACTTGCCCGAGCCTTCCGTCATGTCGACGTCGGCGGTGAGCTCCCAGCCGGTGTTGGCGAACTTCTGGACGACGAACTCGGTCCTGCAGACGAGCGTGCCCTTCTGGTAGGTGCCATCGACCTCGGCGACGTTGCCGTTCTGGTCCAGGACCACGGCGGGGTAGATCGACACGACCTGGCCGCCGAGCGCGTATCTCCTGAGGGAGTTGTAGTCGCTCGGCATGACGCCCTTCGGCACCATGCGGCAGCCGGCGCCTACTCCTTCTAGGTGGTTGAGGTCGAGCGCGAAGTCCGTGTCCGTGATGTGCAGGGCGACACGGGTGGGGATCGTCAGCTCGATTTGCTGGCGTACACGGGTGCGGTCGCCGCCCTCGCTGTTGTAGTTGAAGTCCGGCTGCGCCGCAGCGGTCGCGGCGAGCGCGGCGAAGGCGAGGACAACAAGAAGCTTCCTGATGAACATGCTGGCCTCCGAAGCGTGAGATCGCTCAACCCGCTTGGGGCGGGCCCCTCGTCTTGCGTGCATCCCTCTGTGTCGTTGGACCTCCCGGCCTCCAGGACCGCGGTGAGCCGACGGGGCCGCGCGTCCGGGGCGGCTACGCGGTCGCTCGACAGGCAACGTGGTCGCTCTAGCTCACTGCTGCGCCGGAACGTCCGCTCGGACTGCGCCTTGGCCGAAGGGGTTCGACGACACGACCCGACTTCCACTCCCCCCTTCTCACGAAGTTTTCATCCGGAGCTTATGTGGGGGCAGCGGCTTCGGCTGTGACGGTTGACGACCCCGGGCGCCGCTGGTTCGCTAGTCGCGCTGGGGCGCAGGTTCTCGGCGCCAGCCCCGCCGAGCGGGCTCGAGGACTGGTCGCGGCGGAGTCGCTCAGGAACGGCTGACCCGGTTGCATGGGCCCCGAGTCACGGGGCCGCGCTCTCAGGCCAGTTGGTACGCTCCTACAGGCACTATCCCTCTAGCCCGATCATGACGGAGCGGATCGGGAAGGGCACCTGGGCCCTGGGGCCGGAGTCAGCGCTACCGAAGGCACGTCTTGCCGAAGCCCGCGGCCAGAGCCAGGATCACATCGTGGTCGATGGTGAAGTCTGCGGTGCCGTTGCTGCCGTCGAACCTCACTCGGATCTCCGTGGGTGACGAGAGTACCGCGAAGATGAGGTCCTGGTCCTGGATGAGGGCGACCTCGTAAGTGTCTTCTACTCCCGTGGAGACCGGGGTGAACTGGAAGACCTCGTCAGTGCTCGGGAACCGGACGAAGACGCGGTCGTCAGGCATCACGATGAACATGTTGAACACCGAGTCGGCGATGCTGTCGAGATGCCGGGTGAAGGCGATCACCGGTTCGCTGTACTCACTGCCGGCGAAGAGGCTGATGCCTGACCTGTCGTACGTGGAGTTGATCACCAGGTGGGAGCACGACGTCTCACGGGTGAACTCGTCGACCTCCTGTTGAAGGCCGAAGTCGTGCTCCGCGAGGGCGCATGAAGCGAGGGCAGCTACGAGGCACAGGAACGGCTTTCTCATACGGGTCCCCCCTGGTCGGATCTGTGTCTGGTTCCCCCGACCGACCAGATGACAGCAGAACCCGCCTGACGGGAGCCTTACATCCCCTGGTCCTGGGGTGGGCACGGCCAATATGCCGAGCACACTCTACTCGCTTTGCGTGCGCGGAACGAGAGCCGGCCCCGACGCCTGGATCCCTCCGCGCCTCAGCCCAGGAGCGCGGCGAGCTCGCTGAGGCGGGCGCCCCACTCGGCCTTCGCGGCTTCGGCCGCTTCCTTCGAGGGCAGCTTGCCCTGCTGGACCTGTACCGAGGACTTCTCGGGTCCCTTGGCGACGAGGTTGGCCTCGGCCGGCGTGCCGTCGGGCAACCTCATGCGCACCGACCTGTGGGGTGTCGCCTTGGTGACGGTGACGTCCGAGCCCAGCCAGCGTGAGCGGGCCTCGTCGTCTGCGAACGCCGCGAAGAGGCGCTGCACGGGCACGGGGAAGGTCTTGCTGCGGTTGGCCTCGAACTCGCCGCTGCGCCGCTGGCCGACGGCGCGGAGCCCGCGGATTCGCTCGTAGCCCACGGCGACCGACTGCGACCACCAGCCGCTACCGGTCTCGGCGAGCGCCAGCTTGGCGATCTCGGCGTGGGGGAGGTCGTAGGCGCCCTTCGCGTCGAGGAAGCGCACCCACTCGGCCCAGGTGCGGCCGGTGCGGGACGAGACGGCCTCATCGCTCACGCCGGCTAGCTCGAGGTAGCCCTCGGGCAGGGGACGTGAAGCCGGCGCCGCGGCGCCCTTCTCGTCGGTCTTCGGCATGCGAGACGCAGTGTAAGCCGCGCCGGGCGCCGCCGTGCCGGCGCGTCAGCTCGCCAGGAACTCCCGTACCACCGCGATGAACCTCTCGCTCTCCTCGATCTGCGGGGAATGGCCGGAGTTCTCGAAGACCTCGAGGCGGGCGTGCGGGATGCCCGCGGCGATCTCCTCGGAGGCCGCCACTGGCGTGATCCAGTCGTGGCGGCCGACGACGATGAGGACGGGGCAACGGATCTCGTGCAGCCGCCCCGTGAGGTCGAAGCCCTGGAGGTTGCGGGAGAAGGCCCAGTTGTGCGTCTCGTAGCGGAACGTCGCCGAGGCGATGCGCTGCGCGACCTTCTCGGGTGTGGTGTTGGCGTCGTAGAGGGGGGCCAGCGCCGCCCAGCAGCGGCGGAGCTCGTCGTCGCTCTCGATGCGTCCGCCGAAGACCTTGTCGAGCATCTCCTCGGTGATGTCGGGGTACTCGGCCGCGCGGGCGAGGGCGTTCCGCTTCGCGAGGTCCTCGAAGCGGTGCGACGCGGCGGTGTCGCGCAGGATCAGGTGCGTGACGCGTTCGGGGTGGGCGAGCGTGTACTCGAGCGCGATGTAGCCGCCGTACGAGCCCCCGGCCACGACGATCCTCTCGTCGCCGAAGCGCTCGCGCAGCGCGTCGAGGTCGGCCACCCACTGCGCGTGCGAGTAGGGCGGGACGGCGTCGGACTCGCCGGAGCCGCGCGCGTCGAACGAGACCACGCGGTACCGGTCCGCCAGGGGGCCGAAGGAGCGCTTGGGCTCCGCGTGGGACCCGAGGCCGGGCGCCCCGTGGTGCGTGTAGATGGGGACGGCGTTGCCCTCGCCCTGGACGTCGACGCGCAGCTTCACGCCGTTGACCTCTACGAACATCGGACCTCCGGATGCTTCACGCCCACAGGAGCCCGCGGCCGCGTGGGCCGGCGTCGCCCCTGAGGGCGTGCAGGACGGTGACGGTGAGGAGCGCCGCGGCGGCCATGCCGGCGGCGCTGAGGTAGCTGCCCATCGCCAGGTGGAAGGGGTGAGCGTCGAAGAGGTCGTAGGCGTGCGCCGGACGCCGCGGCGGGGCCGCCAGGAGGCGCTCGGCCTCGTCGAGCTGTACGTGCAGCTTCGCCAGCACCTGGCGCAGGCCCATCGCGCCGAAGTCCTGGCCCGGGCGCGGCGCGTCGTCGAGCCAGGGCGCGTCCGCCGGGCCGAGCTCCTGCGCCAGGGCGTCGAGGTCCTCGGCGGCGGCCGCGCTGGCCTCGGCCGCTGCCGAGAGCTCCTCGGCCCATGCCTTCCTGGCGGGCACGCCGTGGAACGAGGCCGCGTAGCCTGGTTCCAGCCAGCCCCCCGCGTCGGCCCGCGCGAGGGTGGCGAAGCGGCTGGCGGCGCGGCGGAGGTCGGCGGCCGCGGAGGCGGCCAGCTCGCGAGGTGCGGCGCCCGGCACCTCGCGCGCGACCGACCAGGTGGCGGCAGAGCGGTCTTCTGCGGGGCCGGAGGTCGCGGCTCGGACGCCCGCCTCCAGCGCCCGCACGAGCAGCTCGGCGCCGGCGCCCCAGCCCAGGCCGAGGGGCCCCAGGCCGAACTCGGGGTGCGAGCCGAAGAGGACGGTGCGTCCGCGGCCGAGGTCGGCCGTCACGCCGGTGCCCGCGCCGAGTTCGACGCAGCGCTCGAGCGTCGTGGCGCCCACGAACGGCTCGGTCGGCGTCTCGAGGAAGCGCTCGGCCGGCGTGAAGCGCTCCGTGGCCGCCTCGGGCCAGGCGAACGGCGTCACGCCGGCACCGGCGCGCGCGACGTCGAAGAGCGGGCCGTTGTAGTGCACGAGCTCGACCCGCTCCGGCAGGCCCGCGGCGAACGGGTGGTCGGGGTCGAGGCGGACGACGATCCGCCCCACGCCGGGCGAGGCCAGGCCGCCGAGCGTCGCGTCGCCGGCGTTCGCGAGGGGGACGTCGACGAGGCGGAGGCAGCGGGCCGCCGGCACGGCCGCGTCGGCGGCGCCGGTGAGGGCGACGGGCAGGACCGAGCCGGCGCAGGAGCCGACGTAGGTGCCGCCGCGCTCCACCCAGGAGCGGACGGCCCGGGCGCCGTCCTCGCCGAGGGGAGCGATGAGCCCGGCCATGGCGAGCGCGCCGCCGCCGGGGAAGACGAGGACGTCGCGGTCCTCGAGCCGGCCGGACGCCACGTCCTCGGCGCGGGCGACCGAGACGTCGGCGCCGTGCAGCGCCAGCAGGGCGAGGTGGTGCCACGGCGCCCCGGCGCTGCCGTAGACGCCCACGCGCAGGCCGCTCAGGCGGCGCGTGGGGCCGCGGAGCTGCGCCGCGCCGGAGGGCCGAACGGGCACCTCGGCGTCGGCGGGGCCGGACGGGTCGCGACCGCCCCGCCGGCCCGTCCCGCGGCTCAGCGCGCCCACACCTCGTCCAGCACGCGCATGATGTTGACGCCTATCACCTTGGCGATCTCGTCGTCCGAGTAGCCGCGCTTCACCAGCCAGCGGACGATGTTCGGGAACGCCTCGGCGGGGTTCTCGATGCCGTCGACGTACTCGACGGTCGGGTACGGCTCCTTGCCCTTCGAGGCCTTCAGCGACAGGGCCTCGCGCAGAGCCTGGTGCAGCCCCACGTGGTCGCCGAAGAGCGTGTCGGGACCGAACGCGACGTGGTCGATGCCGACCAGGTCGACGCAGTACTCGAAGTGCTCCATGAACGAGTCGAGCGAGTGGCGCAGGTTGTTGCGCGTGATCGTAGTGTGAGGGGCGGCCTCGATGCCGATGACGCCGCCCTTCTCGGCGCAGGCCTTGATGACCTCGTCGGGCTTCAGCCGCGGCGTGTCCCACAGCGCGCGGGCCCCGGCGTGCGTGATGAATACCGGGTGCTTCGACTGGGCGATCGTGTCGAGGGACGTCTGGTCGTTGGCGTGCGAGATGTCGATCGCGATCCCCAGCTTGTTCATGCGCGTCACGGCGCGGCGACCGAAGTCGGTGAGCCCGTAGTGCTGCGGCTCCTTGAGGCCGGCGCCGAGCGCGTTGCCCTCGCTGTAGCAGACGCCCAGGCTGCGCACGCCGAAGCCGTAGAGGACGTCGATGCGGTCGAGCTCGTTCTCGATCATCGCCGCGCCCTCGATCGACACGACGAAGGCGATCCGACCGTCGCGCTTGGCGTCGCGGATGTCCTGGGTCGTCAGCGCCAGCCGCACCATGTCCTGGTGGGCGATGTCGGACAGGCGCATGCCGATGTCGAAGACCACGTCCTCCCACTTCCAGCCGGCGCGGGAGGTGATCATGGCGGTGCCGTCCATCATGGCGTCGAAGACGCAGTCGAGGCCGCTCGCCGCCAGGCCCTCGTAGGCCGTGTACTCGCGCCCGTAGCGGCGGAACTCGAGGAAGCTCGAGAGGTCCTTGGGCGCGACGAAGGCGTGGTCGTGCAGCGAGATCACGAGGTTCTCCGCGAAGAGCCGCTTGACGCGCTCCTCCTGCTCGGGCGTGGTCTCCGGCGCCCTGCTCGACACGCGGCCGATCTGCTCGACGAGCTCGACCTGCGGTAGGTCCTCGTCGTCGAGGTACTGGTAGGAGCGGTAGCCGTCGTACTTCTTGGCTTGCATCTCTCTCCGTTCCGCGGCGCTCGCCGACCGCTGCGTCGGCGGGGCCGCTGGGGGCGAGGGCGGGCCGGCGGGGCCGGCTAGCGAGCGGGGGCGCTCACCCCCGGGGGTCGAGCACGTCGCGCAGGGCGTTGCCCAGCACGTTGAAGGCGAGCACGGTGATGGCGATGAACAGCCCGGGCCAGACGGCGAGGATGGGGGCGCGGAAGAGGTAGGCCTGCGCGTTCTGGAGCATGTTCCCCCACGAGGCGAGGGGCGGCTGGATCCCCAACCCGAGGTAGGAGAGGCCCGCCTCGGTGAGGATCGACCAGCCGACGCCCAGCGTCGCGAGGACGATCGCCTGCGGCAGCACCTGCGGGAGGATGTGCCTGCCCATCAGCCTGAGGTGGCGGCTGCCCAGCGCCCGCGAGGCCTCCACGAACTCGGCCGTCTTGAAGCGCTTGAACTCGGCGTGGACGCTCCTGGCCATCTGCGCCCAGAACCCCAGGCCCACGGTGAAGACGATCATCGCCGGGTGGTTCCCGAAGCTCGTGACGATCACGAGGATCAGGAAGAACGACGGGATGGCCATGAACGTGTCGACGACGCGCATGAGCACGCTCTCGGTGCGTCCGCCGAAGTAGCCGGCGCTGCCGCCCACGGCCACGCCGATCGCCAGGCCGACGAGCATCGAGAACAGCCCCACGGAGAGCGAGACGCGCCCGCCGTGGACGATGCGGGCGAAGACGTCGCGGCCCAGCTCGTCGGTGCCGAGCCAGTGCTCGGCGGACGGCGGCCTCAGCGTCTCGAGCGGGTTCGTGCGCGTGGGAGAGTGAGCCAGGAACGCCGGACCGAACACGACGAGCAGCACGAGCAGGACGAGGACCGCGAACGCGGCGATGCCGAGCGGCTGGCGCTGCACCCGCGCCAGGAAGCGGCTGCGCCGCGGCACCGGCGCCGCGGTGCCGGCGGTCAGGATGACCTCAGACATGGCGTGGCCTCGCGTCGGGCGTGGCGGACCTACCCTCACACATGGCGGATCCGCGGGTCGATGACCGCGTAGAGCGTGTCCACGACGAGGTTCACGACCACGACGACGAGCCCGGCCAGCATCGTCACGCCGAGGATCACCGGGTAGTCGCGGCCGTTCGCCGCCTCGATCGCCAGGCGGCCGATGCCGGCGTAGCCGAAGACGCTCTCGATCACCACGGAGCCGGAGAAGAGCACCGTGGTGATGAGGCCGAGCATCGCCGTGATGGGCACGAGCGCGTTGCGCAGCATGTGCTTGCGCATCACCTGGCCGTCGGGCAGGCCCTTCGAGCGGGCGGTGCGCACGTAGTCGGTCGTCTTCGTCTCCAGCACGGCGGAGCGCGCCACGCGGATGACGTTGGGCATGAGCCCGAACGCCAGCACGGTGGCGGGCAGTACCAGGTGCCTCAGCCGGTCCACGAGGTCGGCGCTGCGGCCTATCGAGACGATGCCGGACGCCGGCAGCCATCTCAGCTGCACCGCGAAGACGATGATCGCGATGATGCCGAGCCAGAACGTCGGGACCGACATGCCGAGCGTCGCCACCGTGCCCACCACGTGGTCGGGCCAGCGGTTCTGGTTCACCGCCGCGACGATGCCGAGGAGGACCCCGAAGACGGCGGCGAGGACCAGGGCGCTCGTGGCGAGGAGCACGGTGGCGCCGAGACGCTGCAGGAGCAGGCTGCTCACCGGCAGGCCCTGGTTTATCGAGGTGCCGAGGTCGCCCTGGACGGCTCCCGCCAGCCAGTTCACGTAGCGCACGTGCACCGGCTTGTCGAGCCCGTAGAGGGCGTAGCGCGCGTTGCGCTCGGCGACCGTCGTCGACATGTCGAGGAGCGAGGACGGCCCGCCGGGGGCGAGGTTGATGAGGAAGAAGGTCAGCAGCGAGACGAGGAACAGGACGACGAGACCCTGTGCCAGCCGCCTCACCAGGTACTGCGTCATGTGCGGGTGGCGACCTCCTTGATCCCCTCCGCCCGAGGCCTCATGGGTTGGGCCTGCCTCCCGACCCTCGCCGGGAGGCAGGCCGCCGGGCTGCTACTGCGCCGCCACGTACCAGTCGAACGACCACTGGAACGCCGCGTTGGCGTTGATCTCGGGGAAGCCCTGCAGGCGCACGCTCTTCGCCGTGAGGATGTCCGGCCACCACAGGTAGAGGTAGGGCAGCTCCTCGGCCAGCAGCTCCTGCATGCGCGCGTAGGCGTCGATCTGCTGCTCGAGGGTGAGGGCGGCGCGGCCCTCGTCCATGATCGCGTCGAGGTCCTCGTTGCAGTAGTTGGGGATGTTGTTGCCCGTGTGCGCCGCCGAGCAGGCGAAGTAGGGCGCGACGTCGGCGGTGGGCGGCATGCTCCACCAGGCCAGCGTCAGGTCGTAGTTGCGGCCGAGGACGACGTCCTGGATGTAGGCGTTCCACTCCATGACCTGGACGTCGACCTCGATGCCGACGTCCTGCCAGTACTGCTGCACGAGCAGCGTGGCCGGCACCAGGTCGCCGAACTGCCCCGTGGGCATGTAGAACGAGAGGCGCTCGCCGTCCTTCTGGCGCACGCCGTCGGGGCCGAGGGTCCAGCCGGCCTCGTCGAGGAGCGCGGCGGCGGCCTCGGGGTCGAACGGGTACTTCTGGACGTCGCCGTTGAACAGCGCGCCGAGCATGGGGGCGACGGGCCCGCTGGCGACCTCGCCGTAGCCGGAGAGGATCGCCTGGATCATCGCCTCGCGGTCGATGGCCATGACCATCGCCTGGCGGACGCGCGGGTCGGCGAGCCGCTCGTCGTCGAAGTTCGGCGCGACGAAGAAGAAGAGGTTCTGCGACTGCCTCAGCACCTCGAGGGCGCCCGTCGACTCGATGCCCTGGACGTTCTGCGGGCTGAGGCGCGTGACGATGTCGAGCTGGCCCGCCATCGCCTCGGCGACCTGCGTGTTCAGGTCGGGGATGATCCGGAACACCATGCCGGCGAGCTTCGGCTGACCGGCCCAGTAGAGCTCGTTGGGCACGAGGCGCACGTACGAGCCGGGCACGAACTCGGCCACCTTGTACGGCCCCGTGGTTACGGGGATGCCCTTGTTGAACTCGGCGACCTGCAGCGGGTTCTCGGCCTCGCCGAGCACGTGCACGGGGAGGATGCCGGCGAACGACGCCAGGTAGTAGGGCAGAGCCGAGAAGGGCTCCTTGAGGACGAAGCGCACGGTGTGGTCGTCGATCACCTCGACGCGGTCGATCGACGAGAACTGCGACGCGCTCTGCGCGCCCAGGTCGGGGTTCAGCACGACGTCGTTGAAGGTGAATTCGACGTCGGCGGCGTCGAACGGGTCGCCGTCGGACCACACGACGCCCTCGCGGAGCTCGAAGACCCAGGCGAGGCCGTCGTCCTCGGCGTGCCAGCTCGTGGCCAGCATGGGGGAGGGCGTGAGGTCCTCGGGCGAGTAGCGGGTGAGCTGCTCGAAGAGGATCGTGTTGATCAGGTTCGACTCGATGACCGCGCCTGGAGCCCACGGGTTCAGAGTGGGGTCGGCGTTCGTCGCCAGGTTGAGGACCGCGGACGTGTCCGCTTCCTGGGCGGCGCCGAACGCGGCGGTCGCCGACAGGAGCAGGGCGATCAGCCAGCGGTGGGGGGTTCCTCGGACCTTCATGCCAGACCTCCTAGAGCTTTCCCGCCAGCGCCAGACGCCTGCTGATCTCCTCGGCGGCGGCGCGAACGAGTCGAGCGAAGCGGGCAAGGGCTTCGTCGCCCACCCTGTACGACGGTCCCCCTACGCTGATGCCGCCGACGACCTCACCGTCCTCCCCGAAGACGGCGGCGCCGACCCCCCTGGCGGCCGAGTCGAAGTCCTCGTCGGAGACCGCGTAGCCCTGGGCCCTGACCCGGGCGAGGACCGCCTCCAGGCGGCCGCGGTCGACGATGGTCTTGTCCGTGTAGCGCGGCAGCTCGCCGAGCCTGTCGAGGACCGCCTCGCGCTCGCGCTCCGGCAGGTGCGCCAGCATCGCCTTGGGCACGGCGCCGGCGTGCAGGGGGAACGAGCGTCCCAGCACGGACACGAGCCTCACGCTCTGGGTGCTGTCGCGCTTGTCGACGCAGAGGGCGCGGTCGCCCGCGCGCATGAACAGGTGGACGGTCTCGCCGGTCTCCTCGCTGAGGCGGTCCATCAGCGGCGCCGCGACCTCCGTGAGGGACGCGCCGGCGCTGCGCGTGGCGGCGAACTGGAGCTCGGCCGCGGCGGGGCCCAGCGTGAACCGCGCGTCGTCGGTGGCCGCGAGGAAGCCGGCGGCCTCGAGCGTCTTCAGCGAGCGGTAGGCCTGGTTCCTCTCCAGCCCCAGCCGCGCCATCACCTCCGTCAGGCCCAGCCGGTACGGCGGCTCCGCGAACGCCCGCAGCACCTGCAGCGTGCGCAGCGCCGACGAGATCACGTACGGTCCGCCCTCGCGAGCCTCGGGTACGTCGGCGCGTTCTCGGATGGCGATCGCTTCTCGCATGGCGATATGAGGCGACACTGTAATCCCGTGTACCCAAGCTGTCAACGGGCTGGCCGGGTGGAGGGCGCGCGTGGTGAGGGCCGGCGCCTCGCGGGCGGCCGCGTGCGCGGCGCGGCCGGTCCGCTCCCGGTCCCGCATCGCTGCCACACCCTTGAAGTCAGTTGCTCGCGAGCGGGATGGCGAGCGCGCGGGTGAGCGAGCGCCGCGCCGCCGAGCGCGACCCCCTACTCCACCTCCACCCCGACCGCCGCCAGCAGCCCCAGTGCCTCCGGGAGCGAGACGCGCATGCCGCGGAGGCCGTTGTCCAGGGGCGAGATCACGTAGCCGCGGGCGCCGCGCAGGTCGGCCTCGGTGAGGTCGCAGCGCTGGAAGGTGCAGCGCGTGAGGTCGGCGCCGGCGAACGACACTCCCCTCAGCTCGCAGCGCACGAACTCGGCCTCGGCGAGGCGGCAACCCTCGAAGCTCCACGCCGTGAGGTCCAGCTTCCAGAAGCCGGCGAAACTGAGGTCGCAGCCGCGCAGCTTCGCCTCCGGCACGATGGGCAGGCGACGCACCGCGCCGAACGTGACGCCGGTGAGGCGGCAGGTCTCGAGCTCGACCGACTGGAGGACGGCGTCGGTGAGGTCGACCATCGGCATCTCGCAGCCCTCGAACCCGCAGTCGGCGAGCTGCGCGCCCCGCAGCGACGCCTCGCTGAGGTCGCAGTCGACGAACTCGCAGCCCACGAGGATCGCGCCGGCGAGGTCGAGGTCGGTGGGCGTCAGGCCCGAGAAGCGCTCGTCGGTGAAGCGGCGCGGCTCGTCCGCGCTCAGCGTCGTCACCCAGGCAGGGTAGCGCGCCGTGCGGCCGCGGGGCACCGACCGCGTGCTGGGCCGCGGGTGCACGGCCCGCCGGTCGTGCACGTGGTGTGCCTCAGAGGAACCGCGTCCCCCCGCCGCGGCCGCAGTCGACGAAGCGCGCCGTGAACTCGGCGCTGAACTCGTCGGTCCCGGTGCGGGCGGCCAGTGGGGTGCGCAGCGTCACGTCCGGGAGGTGGACGTTCACCGGCCGGGCCGACAGCGTGGAGCGTCGCGAGCGGACGCGCATCTGCCACGGCTCGGTGACGTAGCTGCCGCCGTCGAGGAACCTCAGGTCGAGCAGCAGCACGCACGACGAGAGGTTCGTGACCTCCACGGTGGCGCTGACGCGGTCGCCCTCGGCCGTGGGGTGGGCCCTCAGCCGGACCTGGCCGACGGTCAGCTCGTAGTGGCCGGGGGCGGCGTAGGTGTCGGCCCTCAGCAGCGCCTGGAAGCTCGCCTCCGGCCACACGCGGGTCGTGAAGAGCACGGCGGTGACGTCGGCGGTGCGGCGGGGCCGCGTCTCGGCTCCGTTGAGGAAGCCCCCGCATGCCGCGGCCAGGTCTTCTCCGGTGGTCGCCTGCACAACGGACTCCGTCACCGCGCCGCAGCGCGCCTCGAACGCCGTGCGCGCGTCGGCGAGCGCGGCGCTGGCCGCGAGCAGGGCGGTCACGGCCGGCACCAGGACGCGCGGGAGCTGGCCGGCCGCACGGCACCTAGGTCCGCGTCCCGGCGGGCGCCCGCCTGCAGGGCGCCCGCCACCCGCGACGCTGGTACCGGAACCTGTCTGAGCCCGTGTCATGACCCACCACGCTCGACCGGCGGCCTCCGCGACCGCTGCTTGGTTGAGGTGGATGGTAGGGCTCGGCGGGCTCCCGCGGCGTGGTGGGGTTGACAGGCGCGCCGCCGGCCCCGCGCGGCGTGGTGGGGTCGACAGGCGCGCCGGCGGGCGTCGCTCGTCGGGCGGGGTCTCCTCGTCGGCCGCCGCGGTCGTCTCAGAACCCCGCCCGCAGCACCTCCTCGACCATCGGCGTGATGTCGTTGCCCGGCGCCGCGTAGACGATGAGGCCGCTCTCCCGCGCCGCGTTCGCGTCGAAGACGACGCCGATGCCGAGATCGGCGGCGACCTGGGCGATGGCGGCGTTCACGGCCTCTATCGCCGGCTGAGCCAGGTCCTGCAGCTCCTGGTCGTAGCGCTGCTGCAGCGCCTGGAGCGTCGCGATGCTCGCCTGCAGCCTCTCCTCCTCCTCGGGCGTGAGCGCCTGGCCGGCCTGCTGCTTGGCCTGCAGCTCCTGCACCGTGGCGGCCACCTGGCTGATCTCGGCGTTGGCCATCTCGCGCCTGTCGACGAGCTGCTGGTAGGAGGGGTGCAGGGACAGCAGGTACTGGCTGTCGACGTAGCCGACGGCGGCCAGCGGCTGCGCGAGCGCGCTGGCGGCCAGCGAGGCGAACAGGACGAACAGGACCGGGACGACTCTTCTCATGGCGTCAAGTATCGCCCGCCGACGGTCTCGCCCCTTCATCGTCCCGCCACGACGGCAAGACCGGCGGACGGGTTGACCTGGCAGAAACGTGTATATACACTTTTCACACCCGAGGGGCGCAGAGGAGGGACCATGAGCGAAGCTGCCGTCCATGAACGCCCGTTGCCGCCGGTCGTCCCGCTGGAGGAGTGGCTGGAGGCCAGAGCCGAGCTCCTCGCCGAGGAGAAGGCCCACATGCGCCGCGGCGACGCCCTGGCCGCGAAGCGCCGCCGCCTGCCCATGGTGGCGGTGGAGCGGAACTACGTCCTGCACGGGCCCGAGGGCGACGCCACGCTGCTCGAGCTCTTCCGCGGCCGCAGCCAGCTCATCGTCTACCACTTCATGTTCCACCCCGACTGGGACGCGGGCTGCGACGGCTGCTCGTGGTTCGTCGACGGCCTGGCCGACCTGCGCCACCTGGCCGCGCGCGACGTCTCCTTCGCCCTCGTCTCGCGCGCCCCGCTGGCCAAGCTCGAGGCGTACAAGCGCCGCATGGGCTGGGACGTCCCCTGGTACTCGTCGCACGACACCACGTTCAACTGGGACTTCCGGGCCACCGTCGGCGACAGCGAGCACCACCGCCTCTCCGTCTTCCTCCGCGACGGGGACAGGGTCTTCCTCACCTACCAGACCAGCGAGCGCGGCGTGGAGGCGGTCGGCACTACGTTCAGCCTCCTCGACCTCGTGCCCTACGGCAGGCAGGAGGACTGGGAGGACTCGCCGCCCGGCTGGCCGCAGGGCGACAGGTACGTGTGGTGGCGTCGGCACGACGAGTACGACACGGGGGTGCCGGCCCCGTCGACGCTGCGCTAGTCGCGTTCCCGCGCGCCTGGGCTCGGTTCGCGTCCGGGCCCAGGCAGCTGGGTCGGGGTCCATCCTGGCGCTGCCGGGGTCGCGTGGTACCGCTCTGCGCTAGAGTCGCTGCAGTCGGAGGCGGAGATGCACTACCTGCTCTTCTACCACCTGGTCGACGACTACCTCGAGCGGCGCCCGCAGTTCCGCGAGGCGCACCTGGCCCTCGCCAAGGAGGCGGAGGCGCGCGGCGAGATCGTGCTGGCCGGCGCGCTCGCCGACCCGGCGGACATGGCCGTGCTCCTCTTCCAGGGCGACTCGCCCGCCGCGGCGGAGCGCTTCGCCAGGTCGGACCCGTACGTGAAGAACGGGCTGGTCGAGCGCTGGGAGGTGCGCCCCTGGACGACGGTCGTGGGGAAGGACGCCGCCCACCGGGTCTGACGCGCCGGCGGTCCCAGGGGCCGCGGTCTCGTGGCGCCGCCCTCTGGCCCTCGGCCCGCACGGACCCTGAACCCATACGGACCCTCGGACCCTCAGCCCCCGCCGTACGCCAGCCAGGCCACGCCGAGCGCCAGCGACAGCAGCGTGACGGGCACGCCCGCACGCAGGTAGGTCCAGAAGCCCAGCTCCACGCCGATGCGCCGGCCGCCCTCGGCGACGATCAGGTTCGCCACCGACGCCACCAAGGTGAGGTTGCCGGCCAGGGTGCTGGCCAGCGCCAGCGTCAGGGCCAGCGGCTCCGTGCCAGCCCAGGCCGGGCCGGGGACCCCCGTACCGGCAGCGGCCGCGGCCGACAGCGCCGCGCCCGACGGGGCCGCGTCGAACACGGCCGCCCCGACCGCCCCGCCGAAGCCCGTGGCCGGCAGCAGCATCAGCACCGCCGGCACGTTGCTCACGACGGTCGAGAGAGCCGCGGTCACTGACGCCGTCACGCCCACGACCTCCAGCGGCCCGCCGCCCGTGGGCAGCCAGGCGAGCAGCCAGCGCTGGGGCAGGCCGGTGTCGGCCATGGCGCCGACGACGACGAACAGGGCGGCGAACAGCACCAAGAGGCCGTAGTCGACCTTGCGCAGCAGCGCTCCCGACCGCCGACCGCCCGCGAGCAGTGCCGCGGCGCCGGCGGCGAGAGCGGCGAGAGCCACGTTCGCACCTAGCGCGAAGGCCGTGAGCAGGCCGGCGGCCGCGCCTCCCGCCAGCAGCAGCGCCCCGGTCCGCACGGCCGGTGGCTCCTCGGTCGGGCGGTCCTCCGGCCGCCCCGCGGGGGCCAGCTCGCGTAGGTGAAGGGCCAGCACGACGAGGAACACGACGGCGAGCGACGCGAGCGCGACTGGCGCCAGACGCGCGGCGAAGCGTCCGTAGCCGATGTCGGCGGCGACGGCCACGAGCACGTTCTGCGGGTTGCCGGTCACCGTGGCGACGCTGCCGGCGTTCACGGCGAGGGCCAGGGCGAGGAGGTAGGGGACGGGCGGGAGGCCGAGGCGTCGCGCGGTCCGCACGACGAGCGGCGTCAGCATGATCGCGACCGTGTCGTTGAGGAACAGCGCCGAGAGAGCGCCGGCGCAGGCGACGAGCAGGGCGAGGAGCCGCCGCGGACCCAGCGCGCCGCGCGTGACGAGGCCCGCCACGAGGCGGAACGCGCCGGCCTCGGCGAGGGCGGCGTTCACCGCCATCAGCCCGAAGAGCAGGACGAGGACCTCGCCGTTGACGTGCGCCAACGCGCGCTCGAGCGTGACCGCTCCGGTGAGGACCAGCGCCACGGCCCCCACCAGCGCCAGCACGGCCCGGCTGAGGCTCATGCCCGGCAGGCGACCGAAGGCGACGGCGACCAGCGTGACCAGACCGATGGTCAGGGTGAGCTCGGGGCTGGCGCTACCGGCGTCCGTCGGCATGGCGTGGAGCTACAGCCCGCGAAGTTAGCACGCCGGCGGCACACTCGCGCCCCGCCCCGCCCCCACCCGGGGCGCTGCCGCCCTCTCGGTCCCTCATCCTCCCGCGGACGCCGGCTCCTCCCGGCGCCTTCCGACGTTCCCCAGCACGGTCGCGTCTCCCGCCTGACGGGCGAGGTCGCGCACAGCGGCGTCACCGGCGAGGGCGAGCCGGGCGCTGCCATCATGGGGACATGGCCACGCACGAGTACCGGCCCGCCACCTACCACAACACTTTCGCCGCGCACCCCGTCGCGCTGGAGGTCGCGCCCGGGGACCTCGTGCGCACGAGCACCGTCGACGCGCGCGGGCGCGGCGCGACGGGGGAGAGCGAGGCGGCGCCCGGCAACCCGCTGACCGGCCCGATCCGCGTCGCCGGCGCCGAGCCGGGCGACGCCGTCGGCGTGCGGATCGTCGAGCTGACCCCGAACCGCGACACGGGCTGGGCCAGCCACGGGCTGGCGCCGGTGACGCTGGAGCCTGACCACGTCGCCGGCCTGGCCTCGGGCCGCGGCGACGCCGCCACCTGGCGCGTGGACGTCGCGGCCGGGACGGTCACGCCGCTGGAGCCGGTGCCCGGCCTCGAGGGCCTCACGCTGCCGCTGGCGCCCATGCTCGGCTGCATCGGCGTCGCGCCCGCCGGGGGACAGGCGATCTCCACGGCCACCTCGGGGGAGCACGGCGGCAACATGGACTACCGCGGCGTCGCCGCGGGGACGACCGTCTACCTGCCCGTGTTCGTGCCCGGCGCCCTGGTGTTCGTGGGCGACGGCCACGCGGTGCAGGGCGCCGGCGAGCTGGCGGGCACCGGCGTCGAGACCTCGATGGACGTCGTCATCGAGCTCGGGCTCGTGAAGGACTCGAGCATCAGGTGGCCACGCGGCGAGGACCCCACCCACATGTTCACGCTGGGCAACGCCAGGCCGCTCGACCAGGCGGCTCAGCACGCGATCACCGAGATGGTCCGCTGGCTGACGCACGAGCACGGTCTGTCCTTCGAGGCGGCGTCGGTGCTGATCGGCCAGGCCGCCGACCTCGAGGTGGGGAACATGTTCGACCCCGCGTACACGGTCGTCTGCCGGCTCGCGAAGGACCTCCTGCCGCGCCGCGGGGCGTAGTGTGCCGGTCGTGGACCTCGAGTAGGCGCGGCGGCCCTCTTCCACGACCCCTGCGGACGCGCCGTCCCTCCGCCGCGACCCGCTTGACGCTGGTCGCGGCGCGCGGGTAACCTGCCGCCGTCAATCCATAGTGATTTACTAGGGATTGGCCCTCGACACCCTCCTCGGGGCGCCGCGCCAGCTCTGGGTCGCCCGCCCCGCGAAAGCGAGCCACCATGAAGCTGACCAAGGTACTGGCAGCCCTGCTCTTGCTCAGCGCCCTCGCTACCTCCCTGGCGCAGAGCCTGACGCTCTACGTCGGTCGGGGCGAGGCGCTCGCCGGCCCGATCATCGAGCGGTTCGAAGCGGAGACGGGCGTGGACGTCGTCGTGCGCTACGGCAGCACCGCCGAGCTCGCCGTCCTCATCACCGAGGAGGGCGAGCGCAGCCCGGCCGACGGTTTCTGGGCGCAGGACGCCGGCGCCCTCGGCTCCCTGGCGAGCGGCGGGTACCTGGCGCCGGTCCCCGACGAGCTCTACGCCGACATCCCCGCGAAGCACCACGTGCCGGGGAACCTGTGGGTGCCCGTGAGCGCGCGCAACCGCACGCTCATCTACTCCACGGAGCGCGTCGACCCTGCCGACCTGCCCCGGAGCGTCTTCGACCTCACCGACCCGCGCTACCGCGGGCGCGTGGCCTGGGCGCCGTCGAACGGGTCGTTCCAGGCGTTCGTGACCGCCTTGCGCACCACCCACGGCGAGGACGCGGCCGAGCAGTGGCTGCGCGACATGATCGCCAACGGCGCCAAGGCGTACCCGAACAACAACGCTCAGCTCGACGCCGTGGCCTCCGGCGAGGTCGACTTCGGCCTGGTGAACAACTACTACCTGCTGAGGCGGCTGGCCGAGGAGCCCGACTTCCCGGTCGCCCAGACCTTCTTCGCCGACGGCGACATCGGCAACCTCGCCAACGTCACCGGCGTCGGCGTGCTGGCCAGCTCGGAGAACCAGGAGCTCATGCACCGCTTCATCGCGTTCCTGCTCTCCGACGAGTCGCAGGAGTTCTTCACCAACGACAACCACGAGTACCCGATCACGACCGACGTCGAGCCCCACCCGTCGCTGGCGAGCAACGAGGAGGCCGTGCGGGCCGCGCCCGAGGTCGACCTGAGCTCGATCGGTGACCTCGAGGGGACCCTCCGGCTGCTGCGCGAGGTCGGGCTGCTCTGAGCGTCGCCGCCCTGCTCCCGCCGCGCAGGGGAGCGCCGCGCTCGCCCTGGTACGTCGTCGTCCCGGCCGTGCTGGTCGGGACGGCGACGCTGCTGCCGCTCGTCTACCTCGTGGTGCGGGCGCTGGAGCTCGACGTCCCCACGTTCGTCGAGCTGGCGACGCGCAGCCGGAACCTGCGGCTGCTGGGCAACACCGCGGCCCTGGCCGGCCTGGTGCTGACGGGCGGCACGCTGATCGCGGTGCCGCTCGCCTGGCTCGTGACCCGCACCGACATGCGCGGGCGCGGGCTCGTGACGTGGCTGGCGGTGACGCCCCTGGCCGTGCCCGGCTACGTGATGGCCTACGCGCTCCTCGGCCTCGGCGGCTACCAGGGCGTGATGATGCGCCTCTTCGACGTGCTCGTGCCCCGCCCCAGCGGCCTGTGGGGCGCGGCGGCGGCGCTGACCCTCTACACGTTCCCCTACATCTTCCTCAACGTGCGCAGCGCGCTCCTCGGCCTCGACACCTGCCTCGAGGAGAGCGCGCGCTGCCTGGGGCTGCGGCCCGCCCAGGTGGCGTGGCGCGTGGTGCTGCCGCAGCTCCGCCCCGCCCTGCTCGCCGGCTGGCTCGTCGTGGCGCTCTACGTCCTCGGCGACTTCGGCGCCGTGGCCCTGATGCGCTTCGAGACCTTCAGCTTCGCGATCTACACGCAGTACGCCGCGGCGTTCGACCGGAGCAACGCCGCGCTGCTGTCGCTGATGCTCCTCGTGATCACGACGGCGCTGGTGGCCCTCGAGCTGAGGCTGCTGGGGCAGAGGCGCTACGCCCGCGTCGGCAAGGGCGTGAGCCGCCGCGCCGCGCCCGAGCGCCTGGGCCGCTGGGCGCCCGCCGCCTACCTCTTCGTGGCCGTCGCCCTCGGCGCGGCGCTGGGCCTCCCGCTCCTCACGCTCGGCGGCTGGATGGCCCTGGTCCCGCCCGGCGCGGAGGCGCTGCGCGACGTCGCCGCGACGTTCCTCGGCACGGCGGCGCTGGCGGTGCCCGCCGCGGTGCTGATCGCCGTGCTGGCGGTGCCGGTGGCCGTGGCCGCGCTGCGCTCGCGCTGGATCGGCGGCCGGCTCCTCGAGCGGCTCGTCTACCTCGGCTACGCGGTGCCGTCCGTGGCGCTGGCGCTCGCGCTCGTCATGTTCGCGATCCGCTACGCCCCGGGCGCGTACCAGACCTTCCCGCTCCTCGTCTTCGCCTACCTGATCAGCTACCTGGCGCTGGCGATAGGCCCCGTCCGCAGCGGGCTGCTCCAGGTGAGCCCCCGGCTCGAGGAGACGGCGCGCTCCCTCGGCCGCGGGCGGTTCATGGCCTTCGTGCAGGTCGTCCTGCCCTCGATCCACAGGAACGTCCTCGCCGGCGGCGCGCTGGCGCTCATGGCCGTGATGAAGGAGCTGCCGATGACCTACCTCCTCGCGCCTAGCGGCTACCGCAACCTCGCCGTGCGCGTCTTCGGGCTGACGAACGAGGCGATGATGGCCGCCGCCGCGCCCTTCGCCCTCGCGATCGTGCTGTTCTCGTCGCTGTTCGTCGGTCTCCTCATCACCTACGAGGGCCGGCGCGAGGCCTGAGGGTCACCGCCATGTCCCGCCGCGCCCGCCGGCCGCTGAGGTAGAGGCTCCCGCTCTCGCCTGGCCCGCCCGGGTCCGCCGCCCTCAGTCCCCCGCCGAGGCGCCGCTGTGCAGCGTGACCCCGTCGCCCGTGACGCGCACCCACGCCTCGTCGCCGACGCCCAGACGGCTCTCCGGAGAGGCGAAGACGACGAGGCGCTCCTCCGAGGCGCCGCCGGGCGCGCCCTCCCCGGCGTGCGCGGGCCTCACCACGGCCTCGTAGGTGACGACGTGGCCCTTGAACTCGCGCCGCACCACGGTCGCCCTGACGGCCGCGGGAGCGTCCTCCGGACCGCGCGTCGCGGCGCCGTCGGGAGCGCGGGAGACGGGCACGAGCTCGAGGTGGTCGGGCCGCAGCGAGATGATCACGCGCCCCTCCGCCGCCCCCGCCAGGGGCACTGGCCCGATGGGCGTGCGCGCCGTGCGGCCCTCGGCCAGGCCCCGCAGCAGGTTCGTGCGGCCGAGGAAGCTCGCCACGAACGCCGTGCTGGGGTGGAAGTAGACCTCCTCCGGCGTGCCCACCTGCTGCACCTTGCCGTCGCGCATCACGGCCACGCGGTCGCCGAACGACAGCGCCTCCTCCTGGTCGTGCGTGACCATGACGGCGGTGATGCCGCTGCGCACGAGGATCGCCCGCACCTCGTCACGGGTGCTGCCGCGCAGCGAGGCGTCGAGGTTGCTGAACGGCTCGTCGAGCAGCAGGATGTGGGGCCGCGGCGCCAGGGCGCGCGCCAGCGCGACGCGCTGCTGCTGGCCGCCAGAGAGCTGGTGCGGGTAGCGGGAGTCGAACACCGTCAGGCCCACGAGGGCGAGGACCTCGGCCGCCCGCCGACGCTTCTCCTCGCGCGAGCCGCGCAGGCCGAACGCCACGTTGTCGAGCACGGTCAGGTGCGGGAAGAGCGCGAAGTCCTGGAACACGAAGCCGATGCGCCTGTGCTCCGGCCGCACCATCACGCGGTCGGAGGCGACGACCTCGCCCGCCACCTCGACGCAGCCGGCGTCGGGTCGCTCGAAGCCGGCGATGAGGCGCAGCAGCGTGGTCTTGCCGCAGCCCGACGGCCCCAGCAGGCACAGCACCTCGCCGCGCGCGACCTCGAGGTCCAGGCCGTCGACCGCGGCCGGCGCGTGGGGCGAGAAGCGCTTGGTGAGACCGCTGACGCGGACTATCGGGTCGGCGGGGAACATGGCTCCGGCGGCATTATCGCCCGCGGGGGGCGCGCCGCCCCGTCTCCCGGGACCCGCGTCGTCGCCCCGCGAAAGGTGCGTTGGCGCGCGGACCGCCCGAGGCGCTAGCGTTGGCGACATGCCCAAGCGCCTCACGCTCCCGCTCGCCGCCGCGGCGGCGCTCCTCGCTCCCGCGGCCGTCCTGGCCCAGACGACGGTCGCGTCGCTCCTGCCCGAGACGACGGTGCTGGCTCTGCACCTCTCGCCCGAGGGCGTCGACACCTCGACGCTCGGGTCCCTCGTGGACGACCTCGACCTCGAGAGGGCGGCCGCGTCCGCGCGGAGCCTGGCGGCGCTGTTCGAGGAGGCGGTCGGTGGCGAGCTGCACGACGCCGAGCTGCCCGTAGACCCGCTCGAGGAGCTGGCCGTCACCTGCCCAGACCTGGCCGCCGCCCTCGAGGCGGCTGCCGACTCCTTCGGGCCCACCGTGCTGGGCGTCAGCCTGTCGCGCTTCGACCCGGTGCCGGACGTCGTCGCGGTGACCCGACCGGAAGAGCATGACGTGGCCGCCCGGCTGGTCGTCGCGGCCGCGAACTGCCTGGACGGCACCAGCCTGGGACGCGAGGGGGACGCCGAGCTGTACCTCCTCGCCGACGGCGCGGAGCTGCCCTTCGTGGTGGCCGAGTCGGACGGCTTCCTCGTGGCCTCCACGGACCCGGAGCTCGCGCGGGGCGCGCTGAGGCGCGCGCAGGGCTCGCGCGAGCCCGGCTTCGCCGACACGCGGCTCGGTGCCCTGTCCACGTCGCTCACGGCGCGGGGCCTCGGCGCGACGTTGAACCTGGCGGCCGCGGCCGACGCCGTGGAGCTCTACCGCGGGATCCTCGGCGAGGCGCCCGAGGCCGGACCGCTCCTCGACCGCTTCGTGACCACGCTCCGGGCCCTCGGCGGCTTCGCCTGGCACGTCAGCGTCGACGCCGGCGGGCTCGTCGTCGAGTCGGTCAGCGCGTTCGACTCCCGCTTGGCCGCGGAGGCCGGCGAGGACGAGCTGCTCGCCCTGCTCGCGTGCCGGGGCTGCGAGCTGTCCGGGCCCGAGCTGCTGCCCCGCGACGCGGTGGGGCTGAGGGGCGGCGTGTTCTCGGCGTCCGCGCTCGTCGCCTGGGTCGACTCCTGGCTCGCCGACGCCAGGGAGGCTGGCCTCGTCGGCGACGCCGCCCCCGGCTCTCTGGAGGGGCTCCTCGGCGTCGACCTCGGCGACCTCCTGCTCGACTGGGTCGGCGACTCGTGGAGCGCCGCGTGGCTCGACGTGCTGGCGACCGACGCCCGCCCCTGGCTGCAGGGGCTGCCCGCCGTGGTAACGGTGCCGGTGACCTCGGAGGACGAGGCGCGGCGCGGCGTGGAGCTGTGGCTGGACACGCTGGCGAGCCTAGCGGCGGCCGGCGAGGAGATCGTGGTGGAGGCCGGCGCCGACGGAGGCCTGTGCCTCGAGGGCGCCGTGGCGGTCAGGGAGCGCTCCTACCGCGGCGTCGACTACCTGCGCCTGCGCTCCGGCCCGACCCTCGACCTCGGCGTGGCCGTGTTCGGCGGTCACCTCGTGCTGGGCTGGCCCGCGGCGAGTCTCCACGCCGCGGTCGACACCTACCTCGGCTCGCCCTCGGCCGCCGGCGTCGCCTGGCGCACCTACGAGAGCCTCGGCCTGGACGGCGACGTGGTGGGCTACCGCCTCACCGACACGCCCGCGTTCCTGCGCGGCCTGGCGCGCGTCTCCGACCTGGCCGCGGGACCCCTCGCCACGGCCGGCTGGCTGGCCGCCCGAGGCGCGGCGGAGGCGTACGGCCGGGACGGCGACGGCGACGGCATGGACGGCGCGTCGGGAGCCGAGCCCGGCGACCTGCCCACCTACGACGACCTCGTGACCCTCGCCGACCTCGTCACCGAGACGCTGGAGACGCTCGCCGACAGGACGGGCGTGGCGGTCGGCACCACCGAGCTGAGGGGCGGCGTGCGCTGGACGACCTGGCGGCTGCCGCTGCGCTGAGCGCGGCCGCGGCGGCGCGGCTCGTTCGTCGCGGACCGCGCCGCCTCGCTCGTGCCGGCCCGCGCCGACGTGACCGGCCGCCGCGCCCGCGGGCCGGCGCCCGCGGGCGGCCTAGGGCAGGAGGTAGAGCCACTCGTCCGAGTCGAACTTCTCGCGCCTGAGCCTCTCCGCCGCCTCCAGCTCGCCGTCCGTGAGCGTCGAGGGCGTGAGGCCGTACTTCGCCTCGAACGTGGCGGCCAGGCTGTCGACGATCGTCTCGCGCGGCAGCTCCGTCTGCTGCCTGAGCGGGGTGACGCGCTTGTTCGCGCTCACCGAGCCCTTGTCCGACAGCTTCTCGCGGCCGATGCGCAGGACCTCGAGCATCTTCGCCGCGTCGATGTCGTACGCCATCGTCACGTGGTGCAGGACCGCGCCGGCGCGCCGCGTCTGGGCGGCGCCGCCGATCTTGCCCTGGTCCGACGAGATGTCGTTGATGGGCTTGTACACGGCGTTCACGCCCAGGCCGCGCAGCGCCTCGAGGACCCAGGCGTCCATGAACGCGTAGGAGTCGACGAACGAGAGCCCCTTGACCAGGCTCTCCGGCGCGTAGATCGAGTAGGTGATCGTGTTCTGGGGCTCGACGAACATCGCGCCGCCGCCGGTGATGCGCCGGCAGACGGTGACGTCGTGGCGCCTGGCGCCCTCCATGTCTACCTCGTTGCGCACCGACTGGAAGCGCCCGAGGATCACGGCGTTGCCCGACCACTCCCAGATGCGCAGCGTCGGCTTGCGGCGGCCGGCCCCCACCTCCAGCGTGAGGACCTCGTCGATGGCCATCTGCAGGCGGGGCGCGGTGGGCTCGTCGTGGATGTACAGCCAGTCGTGCTCGCGCCAGCGGGCGAGCATCGCCTCGGGGAAACGCGAGCCCGTCATGCGCGCTCCCGGGGGGTGTCCTCGTCGATGGCCCGGCGCACCGCCGTCGCGACGGCGGACGTCGTGAAGCCTATGAGCTGCGCGCCCTCGGGCAGGCCCGCGTCCATGCGGGCGGTCAGCTCCTCCTCGCTCGCGTCAGCCGGCGCCCCCACCAGGGCCGCCGTCAGGTCCGCCAGGGCCGTGTCCGGCTCGAGGAAGAAGTCGCCCGTCACCTCTGCGGACGCGATCCGGCCGCCCTCGACCTCCACGTCCGCCACCACGAGCTTGCCGCCCGGCGTCTTGAACTCTCCGTGCCTCGGCATGCCGCGATGATATGTCCGGCTCAGGGGCCTCCCGGCTCATGAGGAGCGCGAGCCGGAGCACGTCGTCCCAGCTGCGCGCCAGCCAGCCGGGCGCCCCGCCGCGTCGGTGCGCCCGCAGGCGCGCCGCCAGCGCCCCGGGGCTCCTCTCGACCAGCACGAGCTCGCGCCTCGCGCGCGTGAGGGCGACGAAGAGCACGTTGGCCTCGGCGGCGTCGTCCTCGGCCGCGCGGGGGGCGCTCCCCGGCGCGCCCGCCCCAGCGTCTCCCGGGTCGGGCGGCGCGTGGCTCGCGTCGGCGCCGATCCCCAGCTCCTCCGGGGCGAGGAGGAAGACGCGGTCGGCCTCGCGCCCCTTGGCCTTGTGCACCGTGGCGAGGAGCACGTGCCCGGCCGCCGGCTCGCCGGCCGGGAAGAGCCGCCGCAGCGCCGCGGTGACTGCCTCCGCCTCGCCCGACCCCGCCGCCGCCAGGGCCAGCGCCACCGCGGCGTGACGCTGCCGGCTGGCCTCCAGCAGGTGCGGCAGCGCGAGGCTCGTGACGTGCTCGGCCTCGAGGCGCCTGCGCTCGGCTTCCTGCGCCTCGGCGAGCGAGGCCCTGTCGAGGCGTCCGGCGTCGGCGAGGTCCCGCGCGAGCGCTTCCGCTCCCGGCAGCAGCTCGTCGCCGAGCACGACGGCGGGCCGCCCGGCGTCGGCGAGGGCCAGGGCCAGGTCGAGGAGCGGGCCGTTGGTGCGGCTGAGGACGAGGTCGCCGGGCCGGGCCTCGCTCGGCAGGCGGGCCAGGTGGCCGAGGCGCACGGCGCCCGCCGGCGCCCCGGGCGTCGGCAGCATCGCCGGAGAGAAGCGCCGTGCCAGCACGACGTGGCGCCTGGGGCACCTGAAGCTGACGGAGAGGGGCAGGCGCGTCGCCGCCGTGCGCCGCGCGATCATGTCCAGCGAGCGCGCGTCGGCACCGGCGAAGGCGTAGATCGCCTGGTGCCTGTCGCCCACGAACAGCGCCCGGGCGCCGGCCGCGATCAGGCCCTCGACGAACGCCAGCGCCAGGCGGCTCAGGTCCTGGGCCTCGTCCACGCACACGAAGGCGTAGGGCGGAGGCCGCAGGCCGCGGCTCACGGGCAGGTAGAGGAGGTCGGTGTGGTCGTGCTCGGGCGCCGCGGCGCCGCGCTCGAGCAGCAGCGCGAGCAGCTCCCGCGCCTCCCCGCTAGGCACCGGCAGCTCGACCCCGTAGCGCCCGGCCAGGTCTTCCACCTCGGCGCCGGTCTCCAGCGGGGCCAGGCCGAGCCGCGCGAGGCGCGCCAGGTCGGCCAGCGCCGTCCGCGCCTGCGGCGGCGCCCCGGGCAGGCCGGCCGCCAGGCGCTCGTACTTGTCCTCCGCCAGACGCACCGCCACGCCCGCTCCCAGCAGCACGCGCCGGCCGAGGGCGTGGAGCGTCAGCGCCTCGACCCCCTCGGGCAGCCGCCGCCTCAGCTCGGCCGCCGCCGAGCGGTTGAAGGCCAGGAACGCCACGCGCTCGGGCGGCACCCCGAGCTCCGCGACGAGCGCCTCGGCGACCATCACCAGCGTCGTGGTCTTGCCGCTGCCGGCCGTGGCCTCGACGACGCCGTGCCCGCCGGCGCGCCTGACGAAGGTGAGCACGCCGGCCTGATGGGCGTTCGCGCGCACGGTTCGATGGTGCGCCCACCGCGCTCACAGCGCCATGGGTGGCGGCCGCGACCAGGACGGCTCGCGCCCGGAGCCCCTCGGCCGGGGCCGCTGTCGACTAGTCCGCCGTCGCGGTGGCGCGGCGCCCGCGGGACCGGCGGCGTCGCCGGCGTGACCGGCCCTGGCGCGGCGGTCCGGCGGGGTCGCCGCCGCTGCTCGCGCGACCCGTGCTCGCGCCACCCGTGCTCGCGCCACCCGTGCTCGCGCGACCCGTGCTCGCGCCGTCGCGTGGGCGTGGTCCGCCGGTCCGTCTCGCACCGCGCTCTCGCACACCGCCCGCCTGGCGCCCCCGCCCGGGCCCCAGGTCGTCGAGCTGCTCCGCGTGCCCGGGCACGAAGCCGTCGACACGGCGCCTCTCGACGCGGCGGCCGAGCACGCGCTCGAGGTCGAGCACGTTCGCGAAGTCGTTCGGCGTCACGAACGTGAGGGCGATGCCCGTGCGCTCGGCGCGCCCGGTGCGCCCGATGCGGTGCGTGTACGCCTCGGCGGTGTCGGGGAAGTCGTAGTTGATGACGTGGCTGACGTCGGCCACGTCGATCCCGCGGGCCGCGATGTCGGTGGCGACGAGCACCTCGTAGGTGCCGTCGCGGAAACCGTCGAGGGCCGCCTGGCGGCGCGTCTGCGACAGGTTGCCCTGGATCTCGGCGGCGGCGAAGCCCGCTCGCTTCAGCTTCGCGGCCAGGCGCTTGGCGCGGTGCTTCGTCCGCGTGAAGACGAGGACTGACGTGGCCTCGGGCAGGTCGAGCAGGTGCATCAGGAGGTCGGTCTTGCGCTCCTCGTCGGCGGGGACGAGGAAGTGGTCGATCGTGTCGGCGGGCGCGGTGCGCGAGATCTCGACGCGGACCGGATCGGTCAGCAGGCCGTCGGCGAGGTGGCGCACCTCGGCCGGCATCGTCGCCGAGAAGAGGAGGCGCTGCGAGCCGCGAGGCACGAGGCCGACGATGCGCCTCACGCTCGGCAGGAAGCCCATGTCGAACATGTGGTCGGCCTCGTCGAGCACCAGCACCTCTACGTGCCCCAGGTCGGCGTTGCCGCGCTCGACGTGGTCGAGGAGGCGGCCGGGGCAGGCGACGATCACGTCGGCCCCGCCGCGCAGGGCGGCGACCTGCGGCTGGAAGCCCACGCCGCCGTACACGGTCGCGCTCTTCACGCCCGTGTGCCTGCCGAGGCGGGCGAACTCGTCGTTGATCTGCTCGGCCAGCTCGCGCGTGGGGGCGACGACGAGCGCCCGCACCCGGCGCCTGCCGCTGTCGGCGCCGCGGCCGAGGCGCTGGAGTATGGGCAGCACGAACGCCGCCGTCTTGCCCGTGCCGGTCTGCGCCAGGCCGAGCACGTCGCGGCCCGCCAGGGCCGCCGGCACCGTCTGCGACTGTATCGGCGTGGGTCTGGTGTAGCCGGCGTCCTTCACGCCGGCCAGGACCCTTGCCTCGAGCCCGAAGCTCGCGAAGTCTGTGGTCATAGATGTCCTCTCATCAGCCAACCACCAGCCGAAGAGGGACTCTTGCCAGCGGGAAGCGGCTCAGTCTACGCCACGGAGGGGCTGTCGCGGCGGCGGCGGCGGACACCGGGCGTGCGAGACGCCCGCGAGGGTGCTCTCACCCGGGCGCGGGAGACGCCCGCGGGCGCGGCGGCCGCCGGCCGGGGAGGCCGCCGCTGGGCGTGGCCGCTACCGGCGACGGGCTGGTCGGCACGCCCGTAGATCGTGGTACGGAAGAGGTGCTTCGCGGCGGCCGCATGGCGCGAGTGCGCCGCCATACCGAGGGCTAACGGCGCCGTTATCCTCCTCTCCTCTCCACATCCTTGGAATATCCAGGGCGGGGGAGCATACTGACTCACCTACTTCCCTTCTCTCAGCGATCGACCCCGGCCGGTCACTGCGTAGGCGGAGGCAGCATGGGCCCACCCCAGAGGGTCTTGATCGTGTACGCCGTCCTGGCGCTCGTCGTCGTGGCGGTCTTCGTGGCCGTCGCGGCGTCGACCGCCGGGCCGCGCCAGGACTACCACGGCGTCGTGCAGCCCCGGGGCTACGCCGTCAGGCGGTACTGGTTCCTCGCCCTCGTCGCCGCGGTCGTCGCCGGCTTGGCCCTGACCCTGCCCTTCGGGCCGTACTCACGGGGCGGAGCGGCGTCCGCCGCGGGCAGCGGGACGCGGATCCCCGTCGTGGCGCGCCAGTACAGCTTCGCCGGGCTCCCCGAGGTCGTGCCCTACGGCACGCCCGTGGTGTTCGTCGTGACGTCCGCCGACGTGAACCACGGCTTCGCGATCTACGACCCGCGCGGCCGGCTCGTCGGCCAGGTGCAGGCCATGCCGGAGTACGACAACGAGCTGCCGGTGACGTTCACCGAGCGCGGCAGGTACACGGTCCGCTGCCTGGAGTACTGCGGCATCAACCACCACGACATGCGGGCCACCTTCGAGGTGAGGTGAGCCATGACCGTCACCCGTGAGCACCCCGGCGGACGCCGCCTCATGGTCGTCTACCTCGTCACCGGGCTCTCGCTCGTCGTACTGCTCATGCTGGCCGGGCTCGCGATGCGGATGGCCCAGGCGGGCTGGCTGGGCCTCAGGCCCGACTACTTCTACGCGCTCATGACCCTGCACGGGTCCGGCATGATCGCGGCCCTGATCGTCTGCGGCATGGGCGGCATCTGGTACTTCGTCAGCCGCGAGGCGGAGCTGAGCCTGCGGCTGGGCTACTGGGCCTACGGGCTCGTCATCGGCGGCGTCGTCCTCGTGCTGCTGGCGACGCTCGTCGGTCGGTTCGCGACCGGCTGGACGTTCCTCTACCCGCTGCCGTTCGTCAACCCGACCTGGCCCACCTGGTCGACGGGAGCGTTCCTCGTCGGGATGGTGCTGATCACCCTCGGCTGGAGCGTGTGGTGCGTGCAGGTCCTCGCGGCGCTGCTGCGGCGCTTCGGCGGGCTGCGCGGCGCGCTGGCCTGGGACCTCGTGTTCCGCCGCGAGGCCTTCTCCGAGTCGGGACGCGAGCCCCCGCCGCCGCAGATGCTCGCGGCCACGGTGACGTCGTTCAACGGACTGCTGGCGGCGGCCGCGTCGATGCTCATCGGCGTCCCGCTGGTCGTGCGGTGGCTCGACCCCGCCGTCGGCCTCGACCCGCTGTGGGCGAAGAACGCCACCTACTTCTTCGGGCACGAGTTCGCGAACATCATCATCTACATGCTCGTCGCCTTCGTGTACGTCGGGCTGCCCCACTACACCGACAGGAAGTGGAGGACCTCGCGGGCGTTCGTGCTCGGCTGGTGGGGCACGATGACGTTCATCGTCGTCAACTACTCCCACCACCTGTACATGGACTTCGCGCAGCCCACGGCGCTCAACTACCTGGGGCAGGTGGCCTCGTACCTCTCGGCCCTGCCCGTGGCGGTCGTCACGGTCTACGGCGGCGTGCTGCTGATCCTCGGCTCCGGCGTCAGGTGGGCGCTCAGCACCGTCTTCCTCTACGGCGGCCTGGCCGGCTGGATCCTCGGCGGCGTGGGCGCGCTGCTCGACGCGACCATCGAGTACAACCTGTTCTTCCACAACACGCTCTGGGTCCCCGCCCACTTCCACGGCTACCTCCTCGGCGCCTCGTTCCTCTTCGCCCTCGGCTGGGCGTTCCTGCTGCTCGAGAGCCGCAGCGGGCAGCGCACCTCGCTCGCCAACCGCTGGCTGGTCGGCGGGAGCGTCTTCGGGGGCATCGCCCTGCTGCTGGCGTCCTTCTACGTCGCCGGCGCCGCCGGGGTGCCGCGGCGCTACGCCGTGGAGCCCGAGCCGGGCCCCGCGCTCGCCGCCCTGGGCTCGGTGGGCGCCATCCTCCTCCTCGCCGGCCTCGGGGTGAGCGCGGCCGAGGCCTGGCGCCTGTGGCGCGCCGGTAGGCCCGCGGAGGAGCCGGCTCCGCGGCCCGACCTCGCGCCGGAGACGTCGTGAGGCGGCCGTCCTCGGCGAGCACGATCGCGCTGGCAGCTGTCGCGCTGGTCCTCATCGTCGTCGGCGTGATCCGCCCCCATCACGAGGTCCCCGACCACCACCTCCAGCACTTCTTCTTCATCGTCGCCGGCGGCCTCATCGGCATCGCGGCCTCTCGCGTCCTCCCGCGCGACGACGCCGGCGGCCCCGGCCGCCGCGACCTCTGGTTGGTCCCGGCGCTCCTGGCGCCGGTGGCGATCATGTTCGTCATGTGGCCGACGACCTACGAGTACGTCGAGGAGCGGCCGCTGCTGCACTTCTCCGAGCACGCGGTCCTGGTGGCGCTCGCGTTCGCGACGACCTACTCGGCCCACCGCTTCGCCCGGCCCATCGGGTGGCTGCTGGGAGGTGCTGTGGCGGCGATGGCGCTGCTGGCCGCCTACGGCTACGGCGTGTCGCCCGGCCCGAGCCCGCTGGTCGCGGAGGTCGGCGCCGCGCAGGCGCAGGCCGCTTCCGGCGGGGCCGTGGACGGGCGAGCCGTCTACGAGCAGAACTGCGCCGCCTGCCACCAGGCCGAGGGCGGAGGCGTCCCCGGCGCGTTCCCGCCCCTCGCCGGTCACCTCGGCGAGCTGCTGGGGTCCGAGGGCGGCCGCGACTACGTCGTGCGCGTCCTGCTCTACGGGCTGCAGGGGCCCATCGCCGTGCAGGGGCAGTCGTACGCCGGGGTCATGCCCGCCTGGGCCCACCTGGGCGACGAGCAGATCGCCGCCGTCCTCTCCTACGTCGCCGGCTCCTGGGGCAACGAGGCCGCCGGCGCGCCGGCGTTCACGAGCGACGAGGTCGCCGCCGCGCGCGACGAGGGGCTCACGCCCCAACAGGTCCTCGACCTGAGGGGGCGCCTGGAGCTGCCCTGAGCCGGCCGGCCGCAGCGTCCCTAGGCCGGCCGTCGCTGCCGGGGCCAGTGAGCACGGGGTCCGCGGGCCGAGCCGCGGCGGCGAGGCCTCTGGCCAGCGCGCTCACGCGGCGTTGAGGCTCCCGGCGCCCGCGTGCTAGCATCGGCAGGCTCTGTGCCCAGCGGGGACGCGCTGGGGGAGGCGCCCGCCGGTGCGCGGCGCCGCGAGGTACCTGAAGCTACGAAGGAGAACGAATGGCTCGCAACCTGTCAGCCATGAAGCGGCACCGCCAGGACGAGAAGAAGCGCCTGGCGAACCGCGCGCGCAAGAGCACGATCCGCACCTTCACGAAGAAGGCGCTCGCCGCCGCCGAGTCGGGCGACTTCGACGCCGCCGCGAAGTACCAGAAGGTCGTGCAGGGGCTCGTGGACAAGGCCACGAAGACGAACACGCTGCACAAGAACACGGCCGCGCGCCGCAAGTCCCGCCTCGCCAAGAGGATCAACTCGCTGCGCCAGCAGGCGCAGGCCTGAGCCGCCGAGGCTAGCGACGTCCGGAGACCCGGCGGCGGGGACCGTCGGCGTCTCCGGCTAGTCGTGCCGCGCGGGGACCATCCCGGCCAGGGCCATCGCCTTGGCCAGGGCCTCGTCGAACATGGCCGGCGTGAGCCGGCCTGTGTTCGTGTTCTGGAAGCTCACGTGGTACGCGTCGACGAGCGGCACCGCCCTGGCCTCGTCGGCGCCGTCCATGCGGTCGAGGCGGTGCACGGCGCCGTGCGCGAACGGGACGTCCTTCGCGCGCACGCGGAGGCCGCGCCGGCGGTAGAGCCTGACGACCGCGTCGTGCCCGACCCTGCCCAGGGCCAGCAGCGCCCTCACCTCCGTCAGCCCCGCGAAGTCGTGCTCGAGCCAGCGGCTGCAGTTGCGCAGCTCGTCGGGCCGGGGCTTGTTGCCTGGGGGGACGCAGCGCAGGGGCGCCGTGATCCACACGCCCGCGAGCCTCATGCCGTCGTGCCTCGATACCGCGCGCGGCTGGCTCGCCAGACCGGCGCGGTGGAGGGCGGGGTAGATGAAGTCGCCCGACGCGTCCCCCGTGAACATGCGCCCGGTGCGGTTGCTGCCGTGGGCGCCCGGGGCCAGGCCCACGATCAGCAGGCGCGCGTGCGGGTCGCCGAAGCCCGGCACCGGCGCGCCCCAGTACTCCTCGTCGCGGTAGGCGCGCCGCTTCTCGCGCGCCACGCGCTCGCGGTGCTCGACCAGGCGGGGGCAGAGCCGACAGCCGGCCAGCTCGGGCGGGTAGGGGTCGAAGACGGTGGGCATCGCTCGGAGGAACATAACCCTGCCGGCGCGGGCGGCGGAGCTGCGGAGGACGGCCGCTGGTAAGCTCCCAGCCATGGCCGGGACGCGCATCGTGCTCGTCAGGACCAAGGACTCGGCCAACGTCGGGGCGGCGGCCCGGGCCATGCGCAACTTCGGCCTGAACGACCTCTGGCTCGTCGCCCCGCGCTGCCGCCTCGACGAGCGCGCCCGCGCGCTCGCCTCCCACGCCGCGGACCTCCTCGATACCGCGAGGGTCGTCGCCAGCCTCGACGAGGCGCTCGTCGGGGTCAGCCTGGCCGTGGGCACCAGCGCCAGGCCGCGGCGGGCGCCCTCCTACCGCGTGGCCGCCCCCCGCGAGGCGGCGCCGCTCCTCGAAGAGGGCACGGCGGTCCTGTTCGGGCCGGAGGACCACGGCCTGGCGAACGAGGAGCTCACGCGCTGCCAGCTCCAGGTCGTCATCCCCACCGCCGAGTTCTCGTCGCTGAACCTGGCGCAGGCCGTGCTCGTCGTCGCCTACGAGGCGTGGCAGGCGCGGCTCCAGCCCGTGGGCGAACCGTCGGCGGACGCGCGAGGCCCGCGGCCGGTGGTCCGCGGCGGCAGGACCGGCGAGGCGCCCGCCAGCCGCGACCAGCTCGAGCGCTTCTACGCGCAGCTCGAGGACGTGCTGCTGCGCATCGGCTACACCGACGCTCGGCGCGCCCCCAGCGTGATGCGCATGCTCCGGGCCGTCTTCGACAGGGCCGAGCTCAGCGCGCACGAGCTCTCCGCTCTGCGCGGCCTCGCCAGCCAGGTGCGCTGGGCCGCCGACCAGCCGCCGGAGCGGCTGCCGCGGAACGGCCGCCAGCGCGAGCGCTAGGCGACGGCCTACCGCGCCACGCCGGGAGCGCCGCGCCAAGGCCGCCCGGCCCGGCCCCAGACACCGAGCGGCGGGTGTGGCCGCTCCCGCCGCGCCGCACGCCGCGGCGGGCCGGTCCGCTCGCGTTGACCGTCGTCATGGGCGCCGCGTATACTCGGCTTCGCCGTTCGGCAGGCAGGGCCGTGAGCAGCGGTGGAGCCCGTCGGTCGGCAGCCGGGTGGTTGACCGGAGGGTTGGCCGAGCGGTCGAAGGCGACGGTCTTGAAAACCGTAGACGGGGCGACCCGTCCGGGGGTTCGAATCCCTCACCCTCCGCCAAGATCGCTGCCGGCACGGGCAGGGCAAGGAGAGGTGGCCGAGCGGCTGAAGGCGCTCCCCTGCTAAGGGAGTATGGGGGAACAAAGCCTCCATCGAGGGTTCGAATCCCTCCCTCTCCGCCAGTGTCATGAGTCGCGACATCGTTGACTCCTGAGTCGCGACGTGGTCCACGCCAGGGGCCCCGGCCGGAGGCCGAGGCCCCTCTTCGCGCCGGCGCCGCCCGAGACTAGGGCGGCGCCGTCCCACTTTCTGCCGCCGTGGCCCTGCGACCGCCGCCTCCGCGCGAGCCCGGGGCCGGGCCACAGCACGGGCCGCCGGCCGCGCCTCTCCTGGCAACGACGCCGCCGCTACCTCAGATCCCCTGTCAGCGCCGGAACGAGCGTCACGGCGGGACCGGTTCGCCGGTGTTCGAGTGGCGGGTCCTCTGGACCGGAAGGGGAGGCCCCAGCATGAAGCCCGCACCGCGACGCCGTGAACCGCTTCGTCCCCTCGCCCTGTTGGCCCTGGCCGGGCTCGCGCTCGCCTTGGGAGGCTGCGGCGGCGGCACCGCCCCCAGGCGAGTCGCCCGCGTGGTGGTGAGGCCCGGGGCGCTGCTCCTGACCTCCGAGGGGGAGACCGCGACGCTCACGGCCGAGGTGCTGGACGCCTCCGGGGCGACCGTGGAGGCCGCCGTCACGTGGGAGAGCTCGGACCCCTCGGTCGTGGCGGTGAGCGCGGACGGCGAGCTGACGGTCACCGGCCCGCTCGGCTCCGCCATGGTCACGGCGACAGCGGGAGGCGTGGCCTCGTTCCCGACGACGGTGGTCGTGGCCGAACCGGTGAGCGGCGCGATACTCCTCCACGACGACCAGGTGGTCACGCCGCCGGCGGACGTGGCCGGCACCGCCGACCCGGTGAGGCAGCTGGTGGTCCTCACCGGGCCCGACGACCTCGAGCCGAGCGACGTGATCATCGGCGCCCAGGAGGTGGGCATCGGCGGCGTCGTGGAGTCGGTGACGCCGGTGCAGGACGGCTACGAGGTCGTCTACGCGCCGCTGCCGCCCCAGGACCTCTTCGCCAAGCTGCTCGTAGACCTCGACGTGGACCTGGCAGCCGCGCCGGTCGTGCCCGTCGGGGACCTGGCGGGAGCCGTCGCGGTGCGCCCCGCGGGACGCGGCATCAGCGAGGCGGACGCGGTCTCCCCGACCCCCGTGGACCTCGAGATCGAGTGCCAGGGCGGGTCGACGCTGGCGACGGTCTCGGGGCTCAACACCACGCTCGAGAACGCCCTGCGCTACCACGTCCACGTCTCCGAGGGCATCGTCGACCCCGTCCCGACCGAGTTCTACGTCGACGGGAAGATCACCCAGAAGGTCACCGGCGGCCTCAGCGTCAAGGCGGGGTTCACGGGCACCTACACCTGCACGGCGAAGCTCTTCACTATCGACGTCCCCATCGGCGGGGCCCTCTCCCTGCTGGCGACGCCCTCCGTGCCGATCGGGGTGGTCCTCAGCGCACAGGGCTCGCTGACCCTCGCCGGCATCACGCTGAACGTCGAGGACACCGACGGCCTCGAGCTCGACGCCGGCTTCGAGTACGACGAAGTGACCGGCGTGAAGCTGCACGACGAGTTCAAGCCGATCCACGAGGGCCCCAAGCTGGTGCTCGACCTCGTGACGCCCACGGGGTTCAGGGTGGGGCTCCAGGGCTTCTTCGGCCTGGCGTCGGGGATCGACCTCGAGGTCGTGGGCCTCGACCCCATCAGCATCGTCCAGGCCCAGGCCGGCATACAGCAGAGCTTCGACCTGGCCGGGCCGGAGGCCCAGGCGGAGAGCAGCGCCTACGCGTCCGCCTACGACCTCTCGCTCGTGGCCAACGTCGGCATCGGCACCGACCTGATGGAGCTGGTCGAGTGGCTGAAGCTCAAGGCCGCCGCGGTGCAGCCCGCGCAGCTCACGGTGACGCAGCCGCTGTCGAGGTCGCCGACGGGCAAGCTCACGGCCTCGACGACCTCGCCTGCGCCGGGCGAGGAGGTGCACCTGCACGTGAGTCTCGACCCCGCGAACCTCAGCTACATCGGCCACTACAACGTCTCGAAGGTCGAGATCTACCGCGCCAGGGGCACCGACGAGCCCGGCCTGTTCCGGATCATCGAGGCGACCCAGACGGACGAGGCGGAGTTCGACTCGGTGTGGGACACGGCGGGCGAGCCGCCCGGCGACTACAGGTTCTACGCCTTCGTCGTCGACGAACTGCTCTCGAGGGTCGTCGAGGTGCCGCTCGAGGTCGACGGGAACTCCGAGGTCGTCGTGCACCTGGGAGGGGCCTGCACCGACGAGCTCGCGGCTCCCTTCGCCCCCGCCAGCGCCTGCACGGGCACCACCACCTGGGACTACGAGCGCTCGAACGAGGTGAACGGGATCGCGCAGCAGCTGCACGTGACCGCCAGCGGGCTGGAGTGGGAGCAGAGCGGCGACGACCCCTCGCGCTTCGACCTCGTGGCGGCAACGGTGACGTGGACAGACGACGTCGAGTACATCGCGCCCTGCTCGATCACGAGCTCGGGCACTGACGTGACCGTCACGAACACGGACCCGGACGCCGGCTCCTACGTGACGGGCCTCATCGTCGTGCAGCCGGACGGCACCTACTACGGCTCCGGCTACGTCTACCTGGTGGACGCCGCCGACGACGGCTGCTTCGGGGGGACCTCGGACGAGACCGTGCCGCTGTTCCAGACGGGCGACGAGCACCCGGCCCTGGTCCCCGACGGCAGCGGCGGCAGCTTCCTGACGGGCTTCGCCAGCTCAACCGACGCGCTGGACGGCCGGCTGGAGACGAGCTGGAGCTTCCACTTCCCGCGGCTGCCCCCGGGCCCGTAGTCCGTACGCCGGCTACGCCGGGAAGGCGGCGCGCCCGACCGGCGGCGGCCCGGGCCGCGCCGCGGCCCCCTCGCGCCTGATCTCCTCGGCCAGCAGCCTGGTGCAGCGGCACGGCTCCAGGCCGAGGTCCTCGTTCAGCCGCCGGCTGAAGCGCTGGTAGGCGCGCAGCGCCTTGAGCGGCCTCCCCGAAGCGACGACGACCTGCATGTAGGCGAACGTCGCCTCCTCGTCGTAGGCGTCGGCGCGCATCATCGCCTCCAGCAGCGCGGCGGCGGGCGAGTGCTGCCCGGAGCGGGCCAGCCTCGTGGCCAGGTCGAGCCTCAGGTTCCGGCAGCGCTCCGCCAGTCGCTCGCGCTCGCACGCCAGCCAGGTGGCCACCTGCGGCGACACGTCGCCGTCCATGCCGTCGAGCAGCGGCCCGCGGACGCAGAGGAGGGCCGCCTCGACGTCCCCGCGCGCCGCCGCCCGCTCCATCTCCTTCACGTCAGTCGCCACGGTCCACCGCAGCCGGTCCTCCTGCCGCTCGAGGGCGCCGACCCACTCGAGCGCCGCCACGCGCTTGAGGAGCTGCCTCAGGTTGACCAGGGCCTTGTCGGTGCTGGTCTCCTGCCAGAACAGGTCAGCGAGGCGCTCGCGGCCGACCCAGTCGTCCGCCAGAGCCAGACGAGCCAGGAGGAGGAAGCGCCGGTCGGCCCTGAAGTCGATCCAGCGTCCCTCCACCCACGCGCCGGGGACTCCCGTGAGCTGGACGCGGAGCCCGCTGGGCCCCGGGCCCGGCCGAGTAGCGCCCGCCCGTCCGTCGTCAAGAGGGGCGACCATGGCCCCCTCCTCTCCGAGGTCGACATGAGGCATCGTGGCCGCCGAGGCGTCCCGACGTCATCCGTCTTCGCGTCCCGGACGGGTCGGGACGTTCGGGGGGTCTTCTGCGGCGGACGCGCCGCCTCCGAGCGCTACAATCCATCCCGGCCACCGTCAGCTCCTTCGCCTCGCATCGCGCCGGAGGGGGGAGAAGTGGCGGGCATCGGTTCGGCGCTGGCGGGCCTCAATCGCCCTCTCTCCGTCCGCTCACGCGAGGTCGCCAAGACCGTCTGGCTAGCTCTCGCCGGGGCGTCGCTCGTGGTGATGCTCCTGGGGTCGGTGAACGTCGTGCGCGAGTACGGCGGCGTCTGTGCCGACCCCGCGCGGGACGAGTGCCGCGCGCTCGAGGCGCTCGGCCTCCCCGGGCTCGCCCACTACGGGCTGGCCCTCATCGCGCTTGGCTCCGTGCTGCTCACGGCCCTGCCGTGGCTCGCCATGGGTTGGCTCGTGTTCCGGCGCAAGTCGGCCACGGTGCCAGAGCTGGTGCTCTCGCTGGGCCTCGCGGCCGGCGGCGCGTCGGACGTGAACGGCCACAACCTGCGCTTCCACTTCTACCGCGAGGCCGTGGGCACCCTCGCCTCCGAGCCGCTGGCCGTGGGCCTCGCCATCGTCGTCGGCTTCGTCTCGCAGACCTGCGTGGTGCTCGTCGCGTACCTGGTGCCGGACGGACGCTTCTTCTCGCGCGCCGCGGCGTGGCTGGCCGTGGTCTGGACCGCGCACGTGGCGACCAACACGCTCTACCGCTACCCCGTCACGGCGTTCGGCGACTCCGCCTTCTTCGGCACGCTGGACCTGGCGTTCACGGCGTTCGCGCCGCTGTCGATGCTCTTCGTCCTGTGGCAGCGCCTGCGCCGCGTGTCCGACCGGAAGCAGCGTTACCAGCTCAGGGCGATCATGCCCAGCGCGGTGTCGCTCATGGTCGTCACCGCCGCCTTCGGCCTCTGGACGCTCGCCATCTGGTCGGGACCGGACACGACCACCCTCACCCCGGTGCGGTTCGCGACACAGTTCCTGCAGGGGTTCGCGCAGTCGGCGGTGGCGGCCTGGTTCGTCATCGCCGTCGGCCTCGCGATCAGCCGCTACAACCTCTTCGAGATCGACCTCGTCCTCAGCCGCACGCTCGTCTACGGCGGCCTCACGGCCTCGCTCCTCGCCCTCTACCTGGCCGTCGTCCTGGGTGTAGGCGCGGTCTTCGGCACGTCGCCCAGGTTCTGGGTCCCGCTGGCCGCCACCGCCGCGGTGGCGCTGCTGCTCCTGCCCATCAGGGACGCGCTCCGGGCCGCGGTCAGCCGGCGGCTCTACGGCGGACGCGACGCCGCCGCCTTCGAGGTGCTCGCCCAGCTCACGGCCGGCCTCGCCGAGCACCGCGACCTCGACGAGCTGACCCGGACGGTCAGGCGCGCGATGCGGGTGCCGTACGCGCGGGTCTCGGTCGAGGCGGGCGCCTGGCGGCAGGTCGCCGAGGACGGCGAGCGCGGCGATGCGGTGAGGAGGCTGCCCCTGCAGGTGCAGGGTCGGCAGCTCGGCTGGCTCGAGGTCTCGTTCCCCCCGGGCGAGCTGACGGACGAGCACGAGGAGCGGCTGCTCGAGAGGGTCGCCGACCAGGTGGCGCTGCTCGTGCAGGCGGACGAGCTGGCGAGCGAGCTGTCGCGCACGCGCCGGTCGGCCCTGGAGTCCCGCGAGCAGGAGCGCCTGCGCCTCAGGCGCGACCTCCACGACGGGCTGGGCCCGGCGCTCGCCGCCCAGTCCCTGATGGCCGGGGCGGCGCGGCGCCTCCTCGACGCCGACCCCCGCCAGGCGAACGCCCTACTGGGCCGGCTGGAGCAGGAGATCGCCGCCACGCTCGAGCAGGCGCGGCACCTGATCTACTCCCTGCGGCCGCCGGAGCTCGACCAGCTCGGCCTGGCGGCGGCGCTGGAGAGGAAGGTCGAGGACCTGGCGCGCGGGACGCTGGAGGTACGGCTCGCTACCGGCGGCGACCTCGACGCGCTCCCGCCGCCCCTCGAGACCGCCGTCTACCGCGTCGTCACCGAGGCGGTCATGAACGTCGTGAGGCACGCCCGCGCGCGGCGCTGCCGCGTCGAGGTGACGGGTTCCCCCGGCGGCGTCGACGTGACCGTCGAGGACGACGGCGTCGGCATCGCCGCGGGCCGGCAGGGGGTGGGCCTGAACGCCATGCGCGAGCGCGTCGCGGAGCTGGGCGGACGCCTCGAGGTGGCGCCTCGCGCGGCGCGGTCCGGCACGACGGTGAGGGCCTGGTTCCCGCTCGCCGCGGACGCGTTCGACGGCGCGTCCGCCTCCCTGGAGGGCACAGCGTGACGCGCGTGCTGATCGTGGAGGACCACGCCGTGTTCCGCGCCGGGCTCAGGGCGCTGCTGGCGACCGCCCCGGAGTTCGAGCTCGTCGGGGAGACGGACAGCGGACGCGAGGCCGTGCGGCTCGCGTCCGAGCTGGCGCCCGACCTCATCGTCATGGACCTGCAACTCCCCGACATGAACGGCGTCGAGGCGACGTCCCTGATCACACGCGACGCGCCGGGAGCCAGGGTCCTGGTCCTGACGATGTACGACGACGACAGGTCGGTGTTCGAGGCGATCAGGGCCGGCGCGCTCGGCTACGCGCTGAAGGGCAGCGCTCCGGAGGCGCTCCTGAGGGCGATGCAGGCGGTCACCGACGGCGAGGCCAGCTTCAGCGCGGCCATCGCGACGCGCATCCAGCGCTACTTCGCGGCGCGCGTCGCGGGCGAGGGGATCCTGTTCGAGGAGCTCACCGAGCGCGAGCACGAGGTGCTGGCGGCGGTGGCTGAGGGACTGCCCAACGCCGAGATCGCCAGGCGGCTGGGCCTGCGGCCGAAGACCGTGCGCAACCACGTCAGCAACGTCGTGGCGAAGCTCCAGGTCGCGAACCGGCACGAGGCCGCGGCGCGGGCGCGCGAGCGCGGGATGTGAGGGGCGTGGCGTCCGCCGACCGATGGTGCGGCCGTCCACGAAGATGGCCGGCGACGGTCGAAGGGCGGAGCTGCGCGATGAAGCGTGCTGTCGCGTGCGGCGAGCGGACAGGCGCGACCCCTACAGCCAGGATGAGGTCGGTCACTCGGCCACGGCCGGCAAGGGGATGCGCCATACCTCCCTGACGACTGGCAGCAGTCCCTCCACTTCCAAGCTCAGCGCCTGTATCGGGTTGTTCTTGCCCAGCCAGCCGAAGTCCCCGACGAAGATCATCTCCAGGGGGTACTGGTCTCCTGCTCTCAGAACGGTGCCTTCGATGGTGGCACAGCAGAAGTACCGGAGCTCGGCGCGGTCACCGCTGTCGCTGGTGAGGGTGAAGAAGCGTTCGTCGAGGTCGAGCGCGAGCGGCGGTCTGCCCACGTTGTTGACCGTGAAGCGTACGCGCAACGCTGGCCACTCCTCCTCGAGGATCCCGAGCTCGACGCTGGTGAGCCTGAGTAGTCCGTCCGCGACCTCGGGAGGCAGCGCGCCCGCCTCGACCCTGCGCTCGAGGAGCTCGACAGGGAAGATCGGATCCTGAACGTCCGGCAGGTCGTAGACGAACTCCGAGACGAACGAGGGCGGGGGGAAACCCTCTGGCCCGGCCACGGCTAGTAACCAGACGCCGTCGTCTTCGTACACGCGGAAGGTGAGGCGGTTGTCGGGAGTGCGCAACGCTTCGCCCGGAGCGCCACGCGCGAGCAGGCGGCCGGCGTCGTCCGTAAGGACGACGCCCTCGACCGCTACGTCAGACGGCGGACCGCTCAGGAGGTACTCGCTGGACTGACCCGAGACCTGGATGGTGCCCAGGTCGACCGGGCCACCTGGGATCGTGCGCGCTCGTGTCGCGACGACCCGGCCGACCAGCCAGCCCCGCCAGCGGTCGACCTGAGGACCGCTCTCGAGCGTGAACGCCAGCTCGATCGCGGAGCCTCCGTCGACCACCTCGACCTGGACCTGGGAAGCGTGCGCCTGGCTCTCGATCTCCAAGGAGGCCTCGGTGAACGTGAAGCCGGGGTCGGCCTCGTACCTGAGCTTGTAGTTGCGACTGTGGGGGGCGAGCACGACGGGGTGGTCCGCCTTGACCTCGTTGAACGGGAAGACCCTGGTGGCCGTCTCCGTAAGGTCCGCTGTCAGCAAGCGAACCAACACTGCGACGGGGGAGGCGGGCAAGATCTCGTGCCCGACCACCGCCGAGAAGAAGACGTTGGACTCGCTAGGCGAGAGTCGGGCCAAGCGGTCGAGGTCCTCCGTCCCGGAGCCTTCGCCGATGTCCACCAGCTCCAGGTCCCGCCACGGGGCCGCCCAGCTGATGCCGACCGTGCCGCCACGCAGGCCGCCCAGGCCGACGGCGACGACACGACCGTCGCTGGTCAGGATAGGGGCGCCCGAGAACCCAGGAACGAGTTGGCCTTCGAGGTTCAGTACCCGAGCGTCGACGTCCGGGCTTCCCCGCTTGGCTAGGAGCGGGACCAGCTCAGGCTCGAGCAGGTCCCTTAGTTCCGCAGTGGCTGGAGTGCTCACGTTGAGCTGCTCGATGGAACGTTGCGCGGCCGAAGCCAGGGCGTAGCCCAGTGCGCGAAGGTCGCTCGAGGAGAGATCGTCAGTCGACGGCCGTAGGCCCACGGCGGGCGCTGTCTGCAGGTCCCGAGAGGTGAGGACGGCGACGTCCCGGCGGAAGTCGATCCGGTCGATGTGGAGGCCTAGGAACTGGAGCCGTTCGCCGCTGCCGTCTGCAGGCGCTTCGGAGGCCGCGTTGATCGTGGTGCAGTTGGCGACACCATGAAGGGCGGTGACGATGCCGACCACGCCCTCCACGCGGAAGCCGGTCTGGACGATCGACTGGTGAGGGCAACCGTCGACCAGGATCTTGAAGACGTGCGGCGATTCCTGCTGTGCGAAGCCGGGTCCGGTCGCGACGAGCGCGATCGCTAGCTGGAGCCCGACCCGGCGCATGCGACCTCTACCGCCCTCCTCAGTTCCGCAGGGTCTTCCAGCACCTCCGCGAGCCGCCTGAACGTCTCGTCCACCGAGATCGCCATCTCCTGACGCAGGTCGGCATCGCTCGCGGCCATCAGGCGCGCGCACTCGGATGAACTCACGCCGTACAGGACGTTGGCGGCCTCAGGTGAGAGCTGTCTGCTCAGTATCAGGTCGGTAGGCCGGCTGGACCGCGTGATCGCCGCCGACACGAACCGCTCGGCGATGGCGCGCCCTTCCTCGGTCTTGATGAGCTCGGTCAGCACGTCGCTCATCGCGAACATGCGGATCGTGAACAGCACCTCGTCGTAGAGCTCGTAGATGCTGACGTCGCTGAGGCCGCTGTTGGCCTGTAGCTCGCACAAGCGGTAGAGGGCCTCCCGTTGGACCTGGAGGAGTTGACCTCGGTTCGCCAGGTCCACGAGCTGCTGGGTGGTGTCCGCGTCGAGGTTCAGCGTCGCTTCACCCTCCGTGATGTTGGCTATCTGCGGGACCGTCAAGCCGGTCGAGAACGCCGTGTCGCTCGTCACGGCGACGTCCGGGGACGGCTCGGCACAGACGATCACCGTGCCGTCGGGGCGTTGCCGGAAGAAGACCCCCCGCCTGGTGGCCTGCAGATCGAGAGCCGTGGTACCGGTTTCGACCGGCCAGATGCGCGCGTCAGGGCCCACTTGTGGGGTGCAAGCAGCGAACAAGGGGATGGCTGCGATGACGCCCCAGATCGATCGTCGACGGTCCACCGCGAGCCTCCTTGGTTCAGGCGGAGTCTTCCGTAGTGCGAGACGTGGTTCCCGCGGAGCTTAGCCCGCGCCGTCCCAGCGCGCAGTGCTCGTCGCACCAGACATGGGACTAGGGCGCCTGTTCGCTGGGATGCCCCGGTGCGCAGGGGACCGCACAACGCCAAGTGAGGTCCTGTCGCCGCGCTGGGGAAGGCCCTGGAACCAGTCAGCGGCGACTTCAGCCGCCCTGGTACGAACTCGACGCGACAGAAGGTAGGTGGCCCGGCGCTTGGCCGGGCCACTTCGCGTCTGGGAGGGCGTTTCTTGGTGCGCCCGAGAGGATTCGAACCCCTGGCCTTCTGATCCGTAGTCAGACGCTCTATCCAGCTGAGCTACGGGCGCGTGTAGGACGGGCTTTGTGGCGGTTTAGCCCTCGTCAGAGCGGGGTTTTGACGCTCTGACCACCCGAAATCTTATCAGGTCGGGAGCGCAAAAAGGAACCCCCCGGGCACGAAGCTTGAGGACCTTTGCTCGGCGCTGTCGCTAGGGCTCCTGTGCCGCACTCAGATGCTTACGATGAACCCAGCCCCTCGTGCGACCAGCACGTGGGCTTCCGAACCCAAGCTCGACACGAGCCCAAGATTCGTGAGTCCCTACGACCATGACCTGGGAGCCCTCCTCTAGGCGGCACACCACTTGGGACTTGCCTTGAGGTTCAATCCGGAGCGGTGCGGGCCGGTGTAGGTACCTGAGCGTTGGCTCAGAGTCTCCAGGCCCAGCGGTTCGACCGCTGTCCGTCCACGTCAGTCCTTGCTGACTTGACGTTTGAGGGTCCCTAATGACGGAGAGTGAGGTACGACCGGCCATGGAGTCTCTGACTCGTTCCGCCACCACAGGCAGGCCATGTATCAACTGAACAAGTAACCAGAAGATGGTCAGGAAGTTGGCTAGGTCGCTTAGCGCTTTACGTAGCGGCTCCGACTTCTCGGAGTCAGCCTTAAGCCTTGTGTTGGCCGCAATCTCTCTTAAGAGATGGATTGCTTCACCATCTTGGGTACCTCTAGGTGCCTCAACATCCAGGGCTGCCGCAAGCGCCGCATCTACTGCGGATGAGTCTGAAGGACCGATATCCGACAAACCCGCAGTTGGCTCACCAGCGCTGTCAGGTTTTTGTGCCTCCTGGGCAAGGCCTGTCGGACGAAGGAGGTCGGGATGACTTTGTAGAAGCTCTTCTGTCTGGGCAAGGGTCTGCTGCCATGTCGTGAGCCCATCCCCAAGGAGGCGCTCCCAACCTCTAGCTTCAAGTGTCTTTGCTTCAAGTACTGTCTCGGCGGAGGTCAATCCCGAGGCGAACTCCGCTGCTACCTCAAGTGCCCGGTTTGCAGCCTCGAGAATATCGGGCTCAGACGAAAGTGTCCTCAGGGCATCAACTATCCCCGTATTGAGGTGCGGATGTCCGAATGGCCAGGCTTGAGCCTTGAACGCCGGGCCCGCCATCGACAGGAGCTTAGCGGAGACACTTGAGGCCATGTCCAAATGGTCTTGGATGGCTCGTATGTGGCTAGAAAATGTGGCTGGCACTGCGGCAATTGTCGCAATCGTCTCCGACGCAATTCGGATGCGGTCGGAGATAATCGCAGGAACGGCAGAGTAAGCCTCAAGAACGGCGTTCAGTGACTCCGAAGCGGCTTGAAAGGCCTTCAATGTCTCTTGGCCCATTGCAAGTCTCGCATCAATCGGACTTCCAATAGTTTTGACCGGATGGCCAACTACGCCAGAAAAGAGCCCATCCATTCGCCTCTTAGATACGGGACTTGTGACGCCTTTGGTCCCGCTTGGGCGCGATGCACCGGGCTTTGCCCGGCCAGCTCTCTGGCCTCCGCTCACATTCTTCTTCTTCACGACAGTCCTCCGACTGCCCCTTCCGCTGAGCACGCCCCTGTCGGATCCTACCAAAGAAAATAAGGCCATGTCGTGCTAACGGCATTTCATTACAGATACGTCCATTTGTGTTGTGTTACACTTGTGCCATGTCAAGCAGGGCGATCGCCTACTACCGCGTCTCCACTAAGCAGCAGGGCAAGTCTGGCTTAGGCCTGGACGCTCAGAAGGCAGCCATCCTGGAGCTGGTCCGACGAGAAGGCATGGAGTTGATAGGGGAGTTCACGGAGGTCGAGACAGGCACGGGCAAGCGCCTCCGCCCACAGCTCCGATCAGCCATCGAAGCTTGTCGAGAGAAGGATGCCGTGCTGCTCATCGCCAAGCTCGACCGCTTGGCGCGAAACGTTCACTTCCTAACAGGGCTAATGGAAAGCGGCATCCGGTTCAGGGCTTGCGACCTGCCCGAGGCAGATAGCTTCACGGTCCACATCCTGGCGGCAGTTGCCCAGCGGGAAGCCGAGCTGATCAGCGAGCGGACTCGAGCTGCTCTGGCAGCCGCCAAGAGACGCGGAGTCAAGCTTGGCAGTCCAAAGGGTTTCGCACCTGGCGTCCAACACAAGGGTGTCCAGGCCAGGCAGGAGGCTGCCGCCGCCTACTACAGCGGCATCGTTCTGGACCACATCTGCGCCCTTCGTGACTCGGGCCTAAGCTACAGGGCGATAGCTGAGCGCCTGAACGGTGCAGGTCAGCGGACTCGAACCGGGAAGCTGTGGAGCCCAATACAGGTGAAGCGTGTCTATGACCGCTACTGCGACACCGAGAAGGGCCCTGTAAGGCCTCAGGAGGCCCGTAAACGGCCTCGTCGCTCGAGCCGTATGTATGAGGCTGCCTAAGCCAACGAGGGGTCGCTACGACGATTCTAGGCTTCGAGCCAGGCAGGTGGCCGAAAACGCAAACCCCCAATCCGAAAAGTGGCGCCGCCGGAGGAAACAAGGACCAGCCTCTATAGACGAGACCCGAAAAATCCTAGGGGAGGGCGATGAAAGTTGGCGGTGAGGAGCGACGGAGCAGCCGCCCGTAATCTGGTTGAGTCCAGCTTGTGTTGAGACGTTCGGGTTCGAAGAAGATGGAGGTTCCAAACCTGCCTAGGGAAAGGAACCTCCATGAACAGGGTAAGGGGTCTGGAGCGGGTCTTCTACCGGGCGGCGGGCTTCGTGCTTCCCGACCTGGAGCCGTCCGCCCGGTCGAGGCTGGAGCTGGTGTCGCTGATCGAACGTCTCAGGCGCGTGGGGTTGCCGGTGGCGGTGGCGTGTGCGGTGGCTGGGGTGAGTCGCGCGAGCTACTACCGGTGGCGGTACCGGTTGAGGAGGGGCGGCGCCAGGGCCCTCACGGACGGTAGGAGCCGCAACCGGCGCCGCAGAGCCGCTCCCGTGCGTAGCGCCGTGCGTCCCCTGGTCGAGGAGCTCAGGCGGGAGCGGCCCATGGGCAAGGAGAAGCTGGCCTTGACCCTCGCCGCTCACGGTGTGACGGTGAGCGCCTCCACCGTGGGCAGGTGCATCACCGAGCTCGTCTCGCGCGGCGTCATCGAGGCGATCGGCGCGGCCAGGCGCGGGCAACGGGCTCGCCGCCTCGCCGCCGCCAGGGGCTGGGCCAAGCGCAAGCGCGGCGAGAAGCCCACCCAGCCGGGTGAGCTGGTGCAGCTAGACACCCTGCAGGAACGCACCCTGGGCGAGCCCAGGTACCAGTTCACCGCCGTCGATCCCGTGACCAGGGTGGCTCACGCCCAGCTCTACAAGAGCCTCACCAGCAAGAGCGCCAGGGAGTTCCTCGCGGAGCTGATCGCCGCCCTGCCGTTCCCGCTGCGCAGCGTGCAGGTCGACAACGGCAGCGAGTTCAAGGGCGCCTTCGAGGCCGCCTGCGCCGAGCTGGGCGTCCCCCTCTACACCATCCCACCACGCACGCCTAAGGCCAACGCCAAGGTCGAGAGGCTACACCGGACCTTCCGCGACGAGCACTACGCCTTCGA
>DASVDQ010000048.1 GCA_036381035.1 Trueperaceae bacterium
GGGATGAGCACCGCTGCGAGGATGCCGATGATCGCGATGACGATCAGCAGCTCGATCAGGGTGAAACCCTTGGTGTTCTGACGCATGTGCGTCCTCCTAGTTCGGCCGCCCGGATATCTATGGATTAACGCCCGGTAGGCCAGGTATTGCTCCGACCCTCCGTGGGCCGGTGCAGCCAGCATATGGACGCCCCCTCACAGGATTCTTACGAGATTGTCACAAACCCCCCATATGGGGGATAGCTGACCAGAAGGCCTAAGCGGGTCGTGTTAGCATCCCCTCTGCCCCACCGGCCCAGCGCGGTGGCGACCCCCGAACCAGGTCAGGTCGGAAGAAGCAGCCTTAAGGGGTGATCGTCAGGTGCCGCTGGTCACCGGAGGGGCACTCCTCTACCGCGACGGCCGCTGCGAGCTCGGCCGATCGTGAACGGCACCGAGCCGAGCCTCCCCTTGTACCGCACGTACGTGGCCACGAGCAGGGCCGCCGTGTAGACGGCCCAGTTCTGGGCGATCACGACCACGTAGAGGGCGACCAGCGCCGCGAAGAGGAAGTGCCTCACCGGCGCAGCCTAGAGGCGAAAGCTGGTTTCCTAGGTACGGATGCGGTCGGCCGCGAGCAGCCGCGCCTTCACGTCCTCCAGCAGCCCCCGGCACGCCTCCTCGATGAGGTCGAGGACGCGCTCGAAGCCCTCCGGTCCACCGGCGTAGGGGTCGGGCACCTCGCGCTCGGGCCGGCCGGGCGCGAAGTCCATGAGGAGGCGCACGTTCGGCGCGAGGCCGCCGCAGATGGAGCGCGCGCGGTTGAGGTTGCCGCGGTCCATCACCAGGACGTAGTCGAAGCGGCGGCAGTCGGCGGGCCCGAGCTGGCGGGCCCGGAGGCCCGAGATGTCGTAGCCGCGGCGCAGGGCGGCTGCCTGGGCGCGGCGGTCCGGCGGGGAGCCGACGTGGTAGTCGTGCGTGCCCGCCGAGTCGACGATCACGCGGCCCTCCAGGCCGGCCTCCGCCACGAGGCGCCTGAACACGCCCTCCGCGGTGGGCGAGCGGCAGATGTTGCCCATGCAGACGAAGAGAACCCTCACTGGCGAGTCGGCGGCCTCGGTCACGCGGGCCATCGTATGACGCCGGGCACGCGCCGCGCCGCATGAAGAGGCAGGGGCGCTCTCGGGCGGCTCTCATGAAGCCCCGGTTAGCATGGCGGCATCTCAACAGAGCCGCACTGCCCGGGGCTCAGGAAGATGGTCTGGCATGGCTAGCTCCGCGCCACGGACCTACCGACTATCCGCGCGTGGATCGCTCGTCCTCGCAGCGGCGCTCGCCCTCGTCGCGTGCAACGGCGGCCCTGGGCTCGTCGACGAGGCGCCCTCTCTCGCGGCGATCCCCGACCAGAGCACGACGCTCGGCGAGCCCGTCGAGGTGGCGGTGACGGTGACCGACGAGGAGCCGGGGACCGTGGACCTCACGGCGACGAGCTCGGACGAGCAGGTCCTGCCCGCCGCTGGCCTGGCGCTGAGCGGTGCCGGCGCGGACCGCACACTCACCGTGACGCCCGGGAGCGTCACGCCGGGCACGGCGGTCGTGACGGTCACGGCGACCGACGGGGGCGGCAAGTCCTCGTCGGTGGAGTTCGAGGTCGTTGTCGACAGGCCGTTCGCGGGCGAGCCGGCGCTGCTCACGCCGCAGAACGCCGACCTCATCGGCACCTCCGTGGCGATGGACGGCGGCGTCGCGGTGGCGGGCGGGATCGAGTACGCCTACGTGTTCGAGCTGGACGGCGACACCTGGGTGGAGCGCGAGAAGCTGGACTCGGCCGTCAACGGCATCGTCACCGTGCAGGACTTCGGCGACGCGGTGGCGGTGGAGGGCGACCGCGTGCTGGTGGGCGCCGCGGAGACCGACGGCGACGCCACCGACCAGGGCACCGCCTTCGTCTTCGAGCGCTCGGGCGACGACTTCTCGTTCGCCGGCGAGCTCCTCGACCCCGCCCCCGAGCAGGACGACCGGCTGGGCCGGTCGGTGGGCGTGAGCGGCGACCACGTCTTCGCCGGGGCGCCCGGCGCCTCGGAGAGCGGCGTCCGCAGCGGCTCCGTGGTCGTCTTCCTACCCGACGACCCCAACGGCTGGACGCTGCTGGGCAAGCTCACACCCAGCGACGCCGTGGACGGCACCGTCTTCGGCGAGGCGCTCGACGTCTCCGGCGACCTCCTCGTGGTGGGCGACTACGGGAACGACCAGAGGGGCGTCGACGCCGGCGCCGCCTACGTGTTCGAGGCCGAGGCCGGCTTCTGGAACGAGGTGGCGAAGCTGGCGCCCGCGGAGCTGGAGGCCGGCGACCAGTTCGGTCTGGCGGTCGCCGCCGACGACGGCTGGGTGCTGGTGGGCTCCTGGAACGACGACGACGCGGGGCAGGAGGCGGGCGCGGTCTACGTCTTCCACGACGCCGGCTCCGGCTGGCAGCTCGTGGACAAGCTCCTCGCGTCCGACGCGGCCCCGTTCGCGAGCTTCGGCGGGAGCCTGGCCCTCGACTACCCGTACGCGGTCGTGGGCGCCCACTACGAGGACAGCGCCGCCGACAACGCCGGCGCGGTCTACGTGCTGAGGCACGACGGCACCACGTGGCACGAGGTGGCCAAGCTCACGTCACCGCACGCGGCGGCGGGCGGGGGCTTCGGCTTCGACGTCGACGTGAGCGGCGAGCACCTGATCGTCTCGCAGCTCCAGTCCCCCACGTTCACGGCGGTCTACCGGCGGTGAGGACCTAGAAGGGCTCGGCCGCGCCGGCCTGCTGCGCCTGCGGTCGCCGTCGTGCGGGTCACCGGGCCTCGGGCCCCGGCTCGCTACGCCTTCAGCCCCGGCTTGCTGCGGTAGACGCGCGTGACGTCGGGGATGCGGCCGATGTTGTCCTTGACGTACTCGATCTCGGCGTGGTCCTTGACGTCGATGCGGAACATGATCCGCGCGCTCATGTTCGAGTTCACGTCGGCCTGCACGCGGAACGCGCTCTTGTTCATGCCGCTTATCACGTCCAGGACGTCCTTCAGCAGGCCGGGACGGTCGACGGCGACGACCTCGAAGTCGACGGGGAACACCTCCCCTGCCGGCGTGTCCCAGGTGACGTTCACGAACCTGTCGGCGTCGGTCTCCATGAGGTGCTTGACGTTCGGGCAGTCGACGCGGTGCACGGAGATGCCGCGTCCGCGCGTGACGTAGCCGATGACGTCGTCGCCGCGCACCGGGCTGCAGCAGTTCGCCAGGTTCGCCGGGGCGTCGAGGCCGTCGACGTAGACGCCGGAGACGCTCTTGCGCGGGTGCTCTGCCGGCTGCTGCGGCTTGCGGTCCTTGGCGATCTCGGGCACCAGCGCCTCGACGACCTGCTTCGGCGTGAGCCGCTGGGCGTCGAGGGCGAGGAACAGGTCGTCGACCGAGTCGGTGTTGAGGAGCTTCTCGGCGGCCTCGAGCAGCTTGGCCTTCGTCATGTTCGGCGCCACCGGCAGGCTGCGGCGCCTGAGGCCGCGCTCGAGCATGCGCCTGCCAGACTCGAGCTGCTGCTGGCGCTCCAGCGCCCTGAAGTAGTGCCTGATCTTCTGCTTGGCGCTGCGGGTGACGACCATGTTCACCCAGTCGGCCGACGGCCCGTACTGGCTGGAGCGGTTCGTGAGGATCTCGACGCGGTCGCCGGTCTGGAGCTGGTAGGTGAGCGGCACGATCTCGCCGTTCACGCGGGCGCCGATGGTCCTGTGCCCCACCTCGGTGTGCACCTGGTAGGCGAAGTCGATGGGCGTGGAGCCGCGCGGCAGGTTCACGACGTCGCCCGCGGGCGTGAACACGAGCACGCGCTCGGAGAGGTAGTCGGTCTTGACGGCGTCGACGAAGCCCTCGGCGTCCTCCGAGGTGTTGTCGATGTCCAGGAGCTGCTTCATCCACTCGAGGCGCTTCTGGATCTCGGCGGGGTCGTTGATGCCGTCCTTGTAGGCCCAGTGGGCCGCGACGCCGAACTCGGCGACCTCGTGCATCCGCCGCGTGCGGATCTGCACCTCGATGGGCTGGCCGAGGAGCCCGATGACCGTGGTGTGGAGGCTCTGGTAGCCGTTCGGCTTGGGCACGGCCACGTAGTCCTTGAAGCGCCCGGGGATGGGCGTCCACAGGCTGTGCACGATGCCCAGCGCGCGGTAGCACACGGCCTTCTCCGCGTCCTCCTGCGCCATGCCGTTGCCGTTGTTCGTCTCGGGGTCGAGGATCGCGCGGATCGCCATGAGGTCGAAGATCTGGTCGAGCGAGCGGTTGTCCCGCTGCATCTTCCGGTAGATCGAGTAGAGGTGCTTGCTGCGGCCGGACAGCTCGAACTTCAGCCCCTCGGCCTTCAGGCGCTCGGCCAGCAGCTCGATGGACTCCTGCACGTACTTCTCGCGCTCGATGTGCCGGCTTCTCACCTGGCGCTCGAGCTGCTCGTAGCGCTGCCTGTCGACGTAGTAGAACGCGATGTCCTCGAGCTCGTTCTTGATGTGGTTGATGCCGAGCCGGTGGGCCAGGGGCGCGAAGATCTCTAGCGTCTCCTCGGCGATGCGCCGCTGCTTGTGCGGCGGCATGTGCTCGAGCGTGCGCATGTTGTGGAGGCGGTCGGCGAGCTTCACGAGGATGATGCGCACGTCGCTGACCATGGCGAGCAGCATCTGGCGGAGGTTCTCCGACTGCTCGTCCTGGTAGACGCGCACGGCGAGCTTGCTGATCTTCGTCTCGCCCTCGACGATCCGCCTGACCGTGGGCCCGAACTGCTCCTCGATCTCCTCGAACGTCGCCTCGGTGTCCTCGACGGTGTCGTGGAGCAGGCCGGCGCGCAGGGCGTCGATGTCGAGGCGCATCTCGGCGAGGATCACCGTGACGGCCACGGGGTGCGTGATGAACGGGTCGCCCGAGCGCCGCGTCATGCCGCGGTGGTGGCGCTCCGCGAAGGCGTAGGCGTCCTCCAGCCGGCGCCGGTCCTCCGGCGCCAGGTAGCTCGTCGCCGTCCGCAGCTCGGCGGGCACGGTGACCACCGCGGTCTCCATCAGACGGCGAGTGTACCACCGCAGGCCCACTTCTCAGGGAATCCCCCTTGCGTTGCGGACGAGTTTGTGATTGGGCCCCGGCCTTTGGCTGCCGTCTGGGCGGGCGCGCGGGTGACTGTCGCGGTGCCCGCTCGCTGGCGGGCGGCGCGTCGGCAGGGGGCGCCCGCTCCGCGACGCCCGCTATGTCAGTATCTCGCTCCCGGGATACTGCCTGGACGCGCGATTATCCGAGCGAGGCCGCTCCCAGAGGGCATCTCTCTGTCCCTAAGCCGCGAAAGTCACCATCCCGGCAGCGAGATACTGACTGAGCGTGTGGCGAAAGACAAGTAGCCGGGCACACGGCTGAGCGTGTGGCGAGAGACCGGTGGCCCAGCACCTGACCAAGTGTGCGCCGAGGGACCGGTGGCCCGGGCGGCCGACCCGCCCCCGCGCGCTAACCTGGCCGTGACGCCATGCCCGACGACCAGCGCTTCACCGGCTTCTCGCCCGACGCCTTCAGGTTCTTCGCCGAGCTGCACCTCGACAACTCGCGGACGTTCTGGGAGGCGAACAAGCAGCGGTACCTCCAGAACGTGCGCGCGCCACTGGAGGCGCTCGCGCGCGAGCTGGAGGGCGCGTTCGGCGAGTGGCACGTGTTCCGCCCCTACCGCGACCTGCGCTTCACTAAGGACAAGCGGCCGTACAAGGAGCGGGCCGCGATGCAGTTCGGCGGGCGGGGCCCGGGCGCGGTGGGCGGCCAGTACCTGCAGGTCGGCGCCGACGGGCTGTTCCTCGGCGTCGGCACCTACTACCTCCACGACGAGCACCTGAAGCGCTACCGCCGCGCCGTGGCCAACGACCGCGCGGGCACGGAGCTCGAGGAGATCGTCGCCGAGTTGACGGCGAAGGGCTACGGGCTCGCCGGCGAGACGCTCAGGCGCCCGCCGCAGGGCTTCACCGACGACCACCCTCGCGTCGCGCTGCTCAAGCGCAAGGGCCTGGCCGCCACCGTCCAGTTCGCGCCCGAAGAGTGGATGTACGGCCCCGAGGCCATCGACCGGGTCGCCCAGGTCTTCGCCGACGGCGAGCGTCTCTGCGCCTGGTTCAGGTCGCGGGTGGCGTAGCGGTCTCGGGCAGCCCCGTGGGCCCGTGGCCCCGAACGGCGCCGAGGCGCGTCCGCGTCCGGCCCTCAGGCCCGTCGACGCGCCAGCAGGAGCAGCCCGAGAACGACGAAGACGAGGTTCCCGCCCCAGGCGCCCAGCCACACGGGTATCGCGCCGGTCTGGGCGAAGAGCTGTCCGAACGTGTAGAAGAGGTACCAGATCAGCGTCACGACGAGGCTGACGCCGAAGGCCACGCCGCGCGAGCGCGAGTACGACAGGGCCAGCGGCACCGCCACGAGGAGCAGGACGAGGTTCGTGAACGGCTCGGCGAGCTTGCGCTGGTAGAGCACCTCCGCCTGGCGGCGCTCGCTCACCGAGATGAGGTCGTTCTCGGCGTCCCGCCGCAGCTCGCTGAGGGAGCGGCTGTCCTCGAAGCCGCCGCCGGAGAAGCGGGCGATGAGGTCGTCGGCGGTGTACGAGGTCGTCACGACGAGCGTCTGCTCCGGGTCGGGCGGCACGTTGCGCAGGCGCACGAGGTTCGCCAGCGCCAGCGCCGGGTCGGAGACGGCCACGTCGAGCGCCCCTAGGTCGAGCCTGTCGATGCGGTAGCCGCTCAGCACCAGGTCGGTGCCTTGGAAGACCGCCGAGTCGGCGCGCAGGAGCGTGAGCACGTCGCCCTCCCAGCGCTCGATCCTCACGCCCAGCATGCCGTTGCCGCCGTTGGTGGTGGCGTCGAAGTGGAGCAGGAAGTCGTCGATGGGCAGGTTCTGGCGGGCGAGCCGGAACAGGCCGGAGCGGCCGGTCGTGAGGCGCCAGTAGGTCTCGGCGGTGCGCGCGTTCGTCACCGGCAGCACCCACTGGTTCATCGCCAGGACGGCGCCCGCGCTCACCGCCCCCAGAGCCACGAAGGTGAACGCCACGCGGCGCAGCGGCACGCCGCCCACCTGCATCGCCAACAGCTCGTGCTCGGTGGCGAGGCGGCCGAGCGCGATGAGTACCGCCAGGACCAGCGCTATGGGCAGCGTCTGCACCAGCGCCTGGGGGAGCTGCAGCACCAGCCAGGCCAGTAGCTCCGCCACCGGCGTGCCCACGATCCACTGCAGGCGGGGGATCGTGACCGACACGACCGCCAGCGACGCGTAGAGCACCAGCCCGAACAGGAACGGGGGGAGGGCCTCCCGCAGGACGTAACGGTCGACGAGCTTCACGGGGCGCGCCCCTCCATGAAGGGCCATGATACCCGCGCGCCTCGCTCGCCCAGGACTCCCCTGGCCGGCCCTACGGCTCGGCGGGTGCCTCCCCTCACGGGCCGCCGGGCGGCGGCTCGTCCTCGGGGGGCGCGGGCGGCGCTTCCGGGGCCGCCTCCTCCGAGGGCGCCGCCGGTTCCGCCGCCGGAGGCGGTCGCCGCTCGAGGTCGATGGAGAACGACGCCGTCAGGCTCCCGCGCTCGTTCGCGTAGCCCACGGTCAGCGAGCCGCAGCAGGTGATCACGGTGAGGTCGAGGGCGTGCAGGCTGAGGACGGGCATGTCGCCGTCCACGACGAGCGGCGCGAAGTCGAAGCCGATCGCCGGACGCAGCTCGAGGTTCTCGAACGCGAAAGGGACCGCCATCGACAGCTCCAGGTGCCGCAGGCCGGGGTCGGCCGGCACGAGCCCCTGGACGGCCTCGGCGCGCACCGAGAACGCGCCGTAGGGCTCGATGGGCCCGGCCGAGCCCACCTGCACGACCGGCCAGCCGGAACGCCGGGCCTCGAGCGAGTAGGTGACGGCGGCGTCGCGCTCCGGCGACGGGTCCAGCACCCCGGCGAACTGCGCCTCGGCCGCGGCCTCGAAGGCCCAGTCGCCCGTGGCGTACCTCAGCCCCGTCTCCGCTACCGCCGTCGAGAGGCCGGCCGGCGACCCGCCGACGGGGACCGCGTCGTGCGTGGCCTCCACGCCGAGGAAGCCCGAGAGCCTCCTGACGGCGTCCCAGCGGTGGAGCTCGCCCTCGAGTCGCGCGGAGCCCGTGGTGCGGGCGAGGGGCTCGAGCCGGTCGAGGCCGTCGAAGGGCGAGGCGGCGTTGGTGAGCCGGGTGTCGTAGGCCACCGAGAGCGTCAGCGGCCCGGCCTCGAGCCGCCACGACGGGCTCAGCCGCACGCCCCACTGCAGCGCGTCCTGGCGCGGGTAGAGGGTCGCCTCGGCGCGCGCGCCCACGGCGAACGTGCCGGCGGCGGTCCGCCCCGTGCTCGCCTCGAGCCCGACGGCGCCGCCGACGCGCGGCCCGAACACCGTCGGCGTGGCGGGGTCCTGCGGCGTGGCCAGGGCCGTGGCGGCCGCGAACGCCTCGGCGGAGAGGGCCAGCGTCGTCGGCGCTGGCAGGGGCACCTCCACCTCGGCGGAGAGCCCCAGACGCCCCTCGTGGTAAGGCACGGCGTCGAGCTCGGCGCCGGAGTGGAAGCCCACCTGGGCGGCCAGCCAGGGCGTGAGGCCCTGCGTGACGCCCACGTCGAGGAGCGGCTGCCCGGCCTCGAGCCCGACCGTCGCCTCGACCCTCTGCCCCGCCTGCTCAGCCGCGAGCCGCACGAGCGCCACGGCCCCGAGCCGGTGGCCGGGGTCGACCCCGGTGGCGCCGAGGTCGAGCGACGCCGTGCCCTCGTCGCCGACGGGCAGCCCCACGACGCGCACGCCCACGCCGCTCCCGGGCCGCGACGGGTCGCCGCGGTCGGGCACGTTCTGCACCCGCACGGGGAGCGTGAAGCGCTCCATGGTCTCCTCGGTGATCTGGATGCGCGGCCGCAGGCCCACCCGCAGCGCGCCGACCCGCAGGATCCCGCCGCGCAGGTCGACCGTGCGCGTGCCCAGGTCCACGGTCGCGCTCTCCCCCTCGATCGCGTAGGGCGCCTGCTCCAGCCCGATGCAGGTGGTCAGCTCCGGGCCCGCCACCGACAGGGTCTGGCCCACCAGCTGGGCGTTGTCCCCGCTGACCGCGAAGGCCACGCCGGCCAGCGTGAACCCCGTGAGGGCCATGCCGCCCCCGACGAGGTCGAGGGCGATGGTGTCGGCCTCGCCGGAGAAGTCGGGCGCCGTGACGGCCGCCTGCTGCAGCACCAGCGTCTCGGTCGTGGCCGCCAGGTGCTCCGCTGTCATGCGCAGGTCGCCCCAGAACAGCTCGGGCGAGTCGGCGCGCAGGCCGAGCCGGCCAGACAGGCCGGTGACGACGACCTCGTCGGCGATCACCGTCCACTCGCCCCCCACGGCCGTGACGCACACGCCGCCGTAGAAGCGGGCCTCGTCGGAGTCTGGCAGGCTGCGGAACTCCTGGTAGTAGACGGCGAGGAAGTCGGGGACGGTGACCTGCGACGTGTCGGGGCCCGGCGTGCACTGCGCCGCCGCCCAGCCTGCGAGGATGAGGGCCGCCAGCGCCGCCAGCGCCCGGAACAGCCGTCGGGTCACCGCCTAAAGATAGGCTCTGAAGCGCTCCAGTAGGGCGGGGCTGACCTCGGTGGCGGCCGAGTACACGACCTCGTCGCCGCGCTGCTCCAGGCTGAGCTGCAGCAGGCCGCCCGCCGCCGGCGACCTCATCGTGAAGAGCGCGCCCGCGAACTCGTAGCGCCCGTCGAGCAGGACGTCGCCGTTCAGGGTGTCGAGCAGCACGCGGTCGGCGGAGAACCTCGGCTCGGTGCCGGTGACCCCGCCGTCGAAGACGATGACCTGCTCCAGCGCGTGGTAGCGCAGCGAGCCGGCCGTCACGACCAGGCCGTCGCGGCTGAGGCGCAGCTCGCCCGACGCCGTGAGCACGCTGCCCTCCACGTCGATGTGCAGCTTCTCGGCGACCAGGTCCCCGAAGTCGCCGGAGGCGGTGACGCCCGACGCCTCGATGTACTCGCCGTCCACGTACTTGATGACCGCCGCCCGCACCTCGACGCCGGTGTGCGCGTCCCGCAGCGTGCCGCCGTCCGGCAGCGTCGTGAGGCCGGTGACGATGTCGATGGTCTGCCGTCCGTGCGAGACGATGACGAGCGCGGCGAACGGCTTGTCCTCGGCTGACGATCCGGCGGGCCGGTCCGGGCCCTGGGCCGCTCCCACCGCTAGCAGGAGCGCCGTCAAGGACGCGAGGACCGGCCGCCTCACCTGCATCGCGCGAGTCTAACCAGCGTCCAAGTGAGAACCAGGTCAGGAGGGTCACGTCGCGGGCGAGCGTCGAGGAGCGTGGGTCGGTGGGCCGCACGCGCCGCCCGAGCGGGTTGGCTCATGCCCCGCGGAACCGGTCCCCCGCCGGTCACCCTCGCCGACCGGGACCCAGGGTGTAGACGAAGCTGGCGTCGAACGGACGCCCCTCCAGGAGCTCGATCCCGGTCTCGAGCTGCGCGTTCATGACGCGGTCGACGACCTCGGCGACGCTCTGGTACACGCCGAGCGACTGGTAGGTCGCGCCGAGCGACGTCAGGCGCCCGAGCGGCGTCTCCGCCCGCAGGGTCAGGCCGGAGGCCAGCTTGCGCTGGGCGCGGCGCCACTCGTCCGGGGTGGGCGGCTCGTCCTGGGCGCGGCGCAGGACGCCTTCGTAGCGCTCGATGACCTCCTCGGCGCGCTCCGGCGCGGTGCTGAGGTAGCCGACGAACGCGCCGGTGTCCTCGCTCGCCTCGTGCCCCAGGCTGGCGGAGTCGGCCAGGCCCTTGTCGACGAGCTCCCAGTAGAGCCGCGAGCCGGTGGCGTCGCCGAGTACGTAGCCGAGCACGGCGGCGGCGTAGCGGCGCGAGTCGGTCATCGCGACGCCGGGCGCGTAGTACGCGACGTGGACGCGGTTGAGCTTCGGGTCGACGGTGCCCTCGCGGCCCGTGGCGGGCGTCGCCACGGGGCGCTCCCGGGGAGCCTCGAACGGCGTCCACGAGCCGGCGATGCGCTCGGCCTGGTCGAGGACGGCGTCCCAGTCGTAGCGTCCCGCTACGGCCAGCACGAGGTTCTTCGGCGAGTACCGCCCCTGGAAGTAGCCCAGCATCTGGTCGCGGCTGAGCGCGCCCACGCTCTCCCTCGAGCCCAGGACGCTGTTGCCCAGCGGGTGACCGGCCCAGAACCGAGGGGCCGCCAGGTCGAAGACGTGGAAGTGCGGCCGGTCCTCGTACATCGCGATCTCCTCGAGGATCACCTTCTTCTCGACGTCGAAGTCCTCCTGCCTCAGCGACGGGCGCATCAGCTCGGCCAGCAGGTCGATGAGCTGAGGCAGGCGCTCCGGCAGCACGGCGCCGTAGTAGACGGTCCGCTCCTCGGAGGTGAACGCGTTGTACTGGGCGCCGAGCTCGTCGAAGGTCCTGTTGATGTCCTCGGCCGTGTAGCGCTCGTTGCCCTTGAAGACCATGTGCTCGAGGAAGTGCGAGACGCCCGAGAGGTCCTTGACCTCGTCACGCGACCCGGTGTGCACGAAGAACCCCGCCGCCACGCTGGCGGCGCCGTCGTTGTGCTCCCCGATGACGGCGAGGCCGTTGCCCAGCACCGCCTTGTCGAAGCGGAGGCGAGGCGCGACCTCGCCGGCCAGGGGCTTGGGGGCAGCGGCGACGCCCTCCTCGACGCGCGCCGCCGCCTTGGCCGGGCCCACGAGGCCTCCCTCGCCCGCGACGCTCTCCTCGCCGCCGGCGCGGGCCGCGTTCCGGCCGCGCTCGTCCCCGTAGAGGCGCCGCGCCATCAGCCCACCGCCGCCGGCACGCGCGCCGGACCGAGCGTGACGATCGTCGGCTCGGGCACGCGGTTGCGGCCCACGTACTCGTTCACGTCGTCGAGCGTGACCGCCTGGACACGCGCGGTGATCTCCTCGAGGGTCCGCGCGCGGCCGAGGTTGAAGACGTCGCCGGCCAGGCGACCGGCCGTGGCGCCGGACGACTCGCCCTGCATGACGAGCGACGAGAGCATGCCCACCTTGGCGCGCTCGAGCTCCTCGGCCGTGACGCCCTGCGCCAGGCGGTCGAGCTCGGCGAGGAAGACCTCGAGGGTCTCGTCGGCGCGCTCCGGCGTGGTGCCGGCGTAGCCGACCGTGTAGCCGAAGCCGCGCAGCGAGCGGTAGAAGGCGCTGACCGTGTAGACGAGGCCGCGCTTCTCGCGCACCTCGGTGAACAGCCGCGAGCCCATCGAGCCCGAGAGGACGTTGAGCGCCACGCTGTGCACGTACGCCTCGTCCGTGCCCGGCACGGGGCCGGGGAACGCCAGGCCGATCTGCACCTGCGCCGAGTCGGCCACGACGTGGCGCCGGCCGGGAGCCGCCACGGCCACCTGGGGCACGGCGGGCCCCTCGCCCTCCCAGCCGCCGAACGACGCCTCGGCCGACGAGAGCACCCGCTCCCAGTCGGCGCCGCCGGCGACCGCCAGCACCGCGCCGGCCGGACGCAGCGCGAGCCTCGCCTCGGCCCGCACGCCCTCCGCGGTGAGGGCGGCCAGGCCCTCGGCCGTGCCCAGCGGGCTGCGTCCCTGGGGGCTGGCGACGAAGGCGGCGAGCAGCTCGTCGAACAGCCGCTGCGCCGGCGTGTCGTCGAGGGACTCCAGCTCCTGCACGGCCAGCTCGCGCGACGGCTCGAACTCCGCGTCGTCGAGGCGCGGCTCCGTGACCATCGACGCGAGCAGGGGCATGACCTCCTCCAGCTCGGAGGCGAGGAACGACATGTTCAGGCTCGAGCTCTCGCGGCTCGCCCCGCCGCTGCGCCGCACGCCCAGGTCCTCCAGGGCGTCGGAGAGCGCCCGCGAGTCGAGGTCGCCGGCGCCCCGCTGCAGCCACTCGTGCAGCACTGTCGCCGTGCCCTCCAGGCCCTGCGGGTCGCTCGCCGACCCGAACGGCAGCACCAGCGTGGCGCTGACCGACGGCAGCCACGGCATGGCCTCGTAGACGACGGTGAGCCCGTTGTCCAGCCGCGCCGTCAGCGGCCGACGCTCCTTGACACCGGCGGCCTCGGTCTCGGTGGAGGGCGCCAGGTCGTCGCCCCCAGTTGGGGCCGCTGGAGCGTCGCCCGCCGCGGCGTCAGCCCGTGCGACGCCCCGAGCCGAGGCCGCCCGATCATCGATGGACATGAGCGCGAGTATAGCCCCGTGGCGCGCGCGGCCCGGTCTCCGGCCGTGCTCCTGAGGTGCGTTCGGTTCGGGCCTCGGGCCGGCTCTGGCGTGGCCCCTGTCGCGGCCGCTCGGGCGTGGCCCCGGCTCCCGCCGGGTGGTATCCCCGCCCGGCACCTTCAAGTCAGTATCTCGCCAGCGAGCTACTAGCCCCCACACTTCGCCGCGCTACGCGTGCCGTCAGCGACGGACCTAGAGACCTGCTGAACGCCTCTCGTCAGTATCTCGGCAGCGGGATAGTGACTCGAGGGGGGCACGAAGCGACCTCAGGTGCCCGCCGAGGGACCGGTGTGGGCTGGGGCGGCGCGCGCCCACCCCTCACCCCGGCCGACCATTCCCTCAGCGGCCGGTCAGCCGCCTCAGCGCTCCCGCGAGGTCGCCGCTGGCGGCCAGGCTCGTGCCCACGAGCACGGCGTCGGCGAGGCCCTGGACGCTCTCCAGGTCCTCTCGCGTCCCGTAGCCGGACTCCGCGACCAGCACGCCCGCGAAGCCGGACGCCCGCGCCGCCGCGAGCAGCCGCGGGGCGTTGCCCAGATCGACCGCCAACGTCGTGAGGTCCCTGTTGTTCACGCCGATGACCTCGGCGCCGGCGGCCAGGGCGACCTCGAGCTCGCGATCGTCGTGCACCTCCACCAGCGCGGCGAGGCCGAGGGCGTGCGCCGCCGCCACGTAGTCCCGGGTGGCGCCCCCTGTGACGGCTACGATCACCAGCACCGCGTCGGCGCCCGCCGCCGCCGCCTCCACGAGCTGCGCCGGGTGCACCGTGAAGTCCTTGCGCAGCAGCGGCACGCGGCGCGGCCAGCGCTCGCGGTCCGCCGCCACGGCGGCCAGGTGCGCGAGCTCGCCGCCGAAGTGGCGCTTCTCGGTCAGCACGCTGATCGCCGCGGCGCCGCCCGCCACGTACTGGCGCGCGGCATCCACGGGCTCGAGCGGCGCGATGTCGCCCTGTGACGGGCTCGAGCGCTTCACCTCGGCGATCACGTTCAGCGGCTCCGTCCCGGCGCGGCGCAGCGCCGTGACGAAGGCGTCGCGGCCGGACCGCCCCTGCGCGGCGCCAGCGGCCTGGACCGACCGGTCTAGCCAATCCGCCGCGGCGCCCTGGGCGTAGTCCGCCGCCCGCTCCCTCACGATCCGACCGAGCACGCCCGGGACGGCATCGAGCGCCTCGGCTCTCAACGGCGCCAACCCGGTCAGAGCCGCGGGGAGCGACCTGGCGGCCTCAGTAGACATGGAAGCCCCTCAGCCCCACCGGGTCGGACCAGATCTCCTCGATGTCCTCCACCTCGGCGTGCGCCGGACCCGTCCGCAGACGCACGAGGAGCAGCTCGATGTCGTCGCGCCAGCCCTCGGCGACCACCTCCACGCGCCCGTCGTCGAGGTTCTCCACGTGCCCGGCCACCCCGAGGTCGAGCGCGTGGGCGCGCGTGAAGGCCCGGAAGCCGACGCCCTGGACCTTGCCCCTGACCAGCGCGGTCAGCCGCACCCTCCCGGCCGCGCCGCCAGCCTGCGTGTCGCCGTCGGTGGACATGGACCGACATGCTAGCGCCGGGAGCGGCGCGGCGCACCACCCGAACACGAAGGTCGCGTGAAGGGCAGTTCGTGGCGTCGGGACCGGCCCTCTCATGGGTTCGTGATAGATTTGCCTGTCATGAGAAGCGCGTAGGGAACGGGAATCCTGCCGCTTCCGACGAGCCGCGACCCCCGGCCGGCAGGCCCCGCCGGCGCACGCGAACGGAACCGCCTGGCAGCGATGTCACGCCGAAGAGCATCCCTCATCGCCATCGTCGTCTTGGCGGTCCTCGCGGCGTTGGCGTTCCTGCCCGCGCTGCCCCCCGTGCGGGGGTTCATCGTCGAGCGCGTGGTGCAGGCGCTGGAGCGTTCCGGCACGCACGTCACCTACACCGGCACCGAGGGCAACGCGTGGCGCGGCGTCGCCCTGCACGGCGCTACCATCGCGGGTCCCGGCGTGGGCGTGACCGTCGACCGGCTGCGCGTGGGCTACTTCCTGCCCTCCCTCATCGGCGGCGAGCTCCCCCTCGACATCGAGGTCAGCGGCGCACGCGGGCGGGTGGACCTATCGCGGTTCCTCAGCGGAGCCGCGGCCGCGCCGGGGGCGCCGGCCGGTCCGCTCACCCTGCAGCTCCGCCGGCTGGCGCTCGACGACGTCTCTGTCGACGTCGAGGAGCTCCCGTTCACGCTGCCCGACGCCACGCTCTCCGACGTCCAGGTAGCGCAGAGCGGAACCGCCCTCGACCTCACGGGTACCGTGACGACCGCCGACGGCTCCGCCTACGTGGCCGGTCGCTTCGAGACGCTCACGGGCAGCTTCGACGCGCGCGTCGAGCGCGCCGACGCCACCCTCGCCCGCAACTGGTGGCAGGGCGTCACGGCCGGCGAGGTCACCGGCGAGCTCCACGTGCGCGGCTCGCAGATCGCCGGCAGCTTCGACGTCACGGGTGGCGCCGTCGACGACCTGGGCATCGCTGCCACCGGGGTCGCCGGCCACGTGGTGCTCGACTACCCGGTGATCACGGCCGACCTTACCGGCAACGCGCTCGGCGGTCCTGTCGCGGCCACGGGCGTCGTGAACGTCGACGCGCGGCGCTGGGAGGCGCAGGCGACGGGCAGCCCCGGTCTGGCGGAGGCCGCCGGCTGGCTCCTGCGCGGCAGCTACCCCGACGGTCCGCCGGTGGCGCTCGTCGGCACCGCCTCCGTCGAGCTGAGCCTCAGCGGGTGGGACCACGTCGTGCTCGACGGCTCGGCGACGGCAGCCGGGACCGTCGAGGGCCTCCCGCTCGACCACCTCAGCACGGCGTTCCGACTTCCCCCCGACGGTCGGATCAGGGCGCAGGGGCTGGCCGTGCTCGGCGGCGGCGACGTCCGCTTCGAGCTCGGGCCGGGCCAGGAAGGCGACGACCTGGTCGTGACCGCCGACGGCGTCGGCCTCTCGACCCTGGGCGAGGGCCTCGGCGCCGTCGACGCCCGCCTGCGCCTCGCGCTCGGCGGGCGCGAGGACGGCGAGCTCGCGCTGTCCTGGGCCGGAGAGGTCGCCGGCCGGCAGGCCGAGGCGCGCCTCGACGCCCGCCTCGACCCCGACGGCTGGCAGGGCTTCGTCACCGGCAGCGACTCCGCCGGCGCGCGCCTCGAGGGCGCCGTGGTGCTCGCCGACGGCACGCTCGAGGGCGGCCTGACGCTGAGCAGCCTCGGCCTGGACCCATTGCCCGCGGGTGCGTCCGTCGCCCTCGGCGTCTCCGGCCCGGCCAGCCTGGACGGCGCGCGCGTGACGGTCGCTCTCACCGGCGACGACCCGGTCACGGTCCCCGGCCTCCCCGACGGCCCCGACCTGCGCGGCAGCGCCTCCGGCGTCTACGACCCCGCGCGCTCGCGGGTCACGGGGCTCGTGGGCCGCTTCGGCCCCGTGATCGTCTCGGGGGCTCTCGACCTCGACCCCGTCGCGCTCGTCGCCGACGTCATCGTCGAGCCCACGCGCCTCGCGCTCGAGGGCGGCGGTGCGGCCGCCTCGCTGACCGTGCCGTCGAGCTCGCTCGTGTTCGGGACCGACGGCCTGTCGTGGCACGGGCGCGTCGAGTACGCCGACGCGTCAGCCGGGCCCGCCGCGACCGCTGACGGCGCGCTGCAGGCCGACGCCAGCCTGGACGCCGCCACGGGCGCGTGGCGCGTCACCGCCGCGTCGGCGGCGGGCGACCTCCGCCTGGAGGCGGGACCGGGCGGAGCTAGCGCCGTCCTCGACGGCCTCCCCGTGACTGTCGCCGACGGGGACGGTCCGCCGGCCCTGGCCCTGGCCCTCTCGGGCCGCGCCTCGGCCCCCAGCGGCGCCGGACCCGTGAGCGTCGACGTGACGGTCGACGACGCGGGCGGCGGACGCGTCGCCCTGCCGGCCGGCGTGAGCCTGGCTGGCGACGCCGACGTCGGCGCTGCCCGCCTGCACCTCGCGGGCGCGGTGGGCGACCTGCCCGTCACCCTCGGCGCCGCGTGGGACGGGCCGCTGCGCGCCACGGCCGAGCTCGGCCCATCCGGCAGCGAGCGCGTCGTCGCCGCCTACGACGCCGCCACCGGCCAGGTCACCGCCGCGGGCGAAGTGGACCTGGCCAGGTACTGGCGGCTGGTCACGCGCCAGGAGCCGCCGCTCGAGGGCACGCTCGCCCTGGACCTCAGCGGTCGGCTCGGCGCGGGCGTCCTCGACGGCGTCGCGGGCACCGCGACCGTAGCGGTGACCTCCCCCGTGGCCGCCACCGCGGTGGTCACCGGGCGCGGCGACTCCCTCGCCGTCACCCTCGAGGCCGAGGCGGCGGGCCTGCCCGTGCGCGGCGCGGGCGAGGTCCGCCTCGCCGACCTGGGACCCGACACGCCTCTGCTCACCGTAGACGCCGGGCCGCTCGAGGACCTCGTCCTCACCGTCAACGGCCTAGAGGGGAGCGGCACGATCCCCGGTGTCGCGGCCGGTCCGGCGGCGGTGCCGGACGTGCCGTGGAGCCTCCGGGCCGACTGGAGCGGCGCGCCCACGGCCCTGGTGCGCCTCGCCGACTCCGAGCTGACGCTCACCCTGGAGGGCGGCGCCGTCGTCACGAGCGGGCCCGTCACGCTGCCCGCCACCTACGCCGGCGAGGCGCTCGCGCTCACCCTCGACCTGCCGGAGCGCCGCGTCGACCTCGCGGACCCCACCGCCGCGCAGGTGCGCGCCAGCGTCTCCAGACCCGGCGAGGACCCGCTCCTCGAGGCGTCCGGCACGCCGGGGAACCTAGCTATCACCGGCGCGATCCCCGCCGGTCTCCTCGCCGCCCCGCTGCCCGAGCCCGCGAGGCCCGCGGGCGAGCTGGCCGTGAGCGGCAGCGCCGACCTGCTCGCCGGCGAGGCGGCCGTGTCGGTGGGCGAGGACGTGGCCGCCACGTTCCGGGACGGCACGCTCGAGCTGACGGCCCGCGGCGCCGACCTGACGACGCACGTGCCGGCGGCGGCGCCGGCCGGCCTCCGGGCCCAGCTCGACGGCACGCTCCGCCACGAGCCGGAGCGGGGCTGGCTGGGCGAGCTCGTGGCCGGCCTCTCCCTCCCCGGCACCGAGCCCACGGACGCCACGGTCACGCTCACCGGAGCCGGACCCGAACTGGCGCTCGCCGTCGCCGCCACCGGGCCGCTCGAGACCACGCTCCTGGCGCACGGCACCGTGTCACCCGAGCTGCGCCTGGAGGGCGACGCCCGGGCGCTCGGCGGCGCGGTGACGGCCGCGATCGCGGCGACGCCGGAGGACGGCCTGCGCGTGGCCCTGAGCAGCGCTGCCCTCGCGGGCGAGCCCTACTTCGCGCTGCCGCCGCTCGCAGCGAGCCTCACCGTGCCGGCCGCGGGCGGCGGTCCGCTGCTGACCGGCGACTGGGTCGACGCCCGCGTGGCGGAGGGCGGCACCATCGAGGGGCGCGTCGAGCTGCCGTTCACGCTCCTGGGCGCGCCCGCCACGCTGACCGCCGAGCTCGGGGGCACGCTAGACGACCCGACGGCGACGGCCACCCTGACGGGCGCCGGCGTCACGGCGACGGCCGAGGGGAGCCTGCGCGCCGCGTCGGCCGAGGCGACGCTCACCGAGCCGGCCATCGCGGCGGCCCTGCCAGCAGGCGCCCGCGCGGCGGCAGGGATGGTCGCCTCGCCCGTGCTCGTGCGAGCCGCCTGGACGCCGGCGGACGGCTGGGACCTCGACGCCGCCGCCCGCGCGGAGCTGCCCGCCGCTGGTCAGGTCGACCTGGCCCTGGCGCTCTCCGGCGACGGCGCCGTCTACGCCGGTGAGCTCGCAGCCTCCCTCCCGGCCGCGCCGGGCGCGGCGCCCGTCGCCGTGGCCTCGCTCGCCGGAGAGGGCGCCGACCTCACCGCCGAGCTGGACATGGCCGCCGTCGACTTCGCGAGGATAGGCGCCGCCTACGGCGTCGACGTCGACGTGCTGGCCAGCGGCCGAGCGTTCCTAGGCACCGATCCCGCTACCGCGGAGCTCACGCTCGACGTGTCTGGCACGGTGGAGGGCGCCGCGGTCTCACTGGCCGGTTCGGCGCCGGACGACCTGCGGTTCACGCTGCGGGCGCCGCAGCTCGACGTCGCCGGCCGGCTGGCGTGGCACGCGCGACGCCGCGTCGTCGTCTCCGGCCAGGCGGCGGGCCAGCCGATCGACGCCTGGCTCGAGGTCGACGACGCCTTCGAGAACGGGCGGCTGCACGTCGACGTCCCCGGCGCGTCCCTCGAGGCCGTGCTGGCGGCGCCCGAGCCGGGCGTGCGCACCGCCGCGTTCGAGGGCGGGCTGGCGGGCGGGCCGCTCGGCTTACATGGCGAGCTGAGCGGTGAGGTCGTGGCGCGGGGCGCCGAGGTCGAGCTCGCCGACCTGACGGCCGAGCTGTCGGGGCTGCCCGCGCCGCTGGCCGGGGAGCGCCTGGCGGTCGCGGGGAGCGGGACCCTGGCCCCCCGTCTCGACGTCGGCGGCGCGCTCACCGCGACCGAGGGCCCGCTGGCCGAGGCGGCGGGCGAGGGGGCCTGGCGCGTCGCCGGCGACCCGCTGGAGGCCAGCGTGACGTGGCTCGGCCTGGAGGCGGCCTACGGCCTCGGCTCTGGCGAGGCGCGGCTGCGGCCGGTGGGGGACGTCGCTCCCGCGGTGGCGGTGCTCCTGCCGGAGCTCGCCGGCGCCGACCTGCGGCTCGAGGGCCCCGGCCTCGCCTGGAGCCGCGAGGCGGGCTTCGGTGGAGCGCTGACCGCGACGGCCTCGGGCGGTCCCGTGCCCGCCGAGGCGGCGCCGGTGACCGTCGCGCTGCGCGGCGCCTCAGGCGGCGACCTGGCGGTCGCCGCCACGGCCGGCGAGGACAGCGCCGGCGCGCCCCTGGTGGCGCTCAACGCCGTCGTGCCGGCCCACGCGCCGCTCACGGGGGCATTGACCGCCGACGTCGCCATCGCCGGCGCCGTGGAGGCGGCGGGTCGTCTCACCGCCGGCGCGGGCGGCCTGACGCTCGACGTCGCGGGCGAGGGCCTCTCCCTGCAGGCGAGCGTAGGCGCCGACGGCTGGTCGGTCTCCGGAGCGCTCGACGGCATGCCCGTCGCCGACGTGCTGCCGCTGCGGGAGGACCCGCGGGTGAGCCTCAGCCTCACGGGCGGCTCCGCGACCGGCGGGCTGGCCGTGGAGGACCTCGTCGTCGCGAGCGGCGCCAGCCGGCTCGAGGGGTCGGCGTCGTTCGACGGCCGGCTGCGCATGGCCTTGCGGGCGCAAGTGGACCTGGCCGACGTGGACGCCGGCGACACGCGGCTCACGGGCCTGCTGCGCGGGCCCATCGTCCTCGTCGCGCCCCAGCTCGAGGACCTGGGGCAGGTCACGGTGACGGCGCAGCTCGACGCCGCCGGCGTGGGCGTCGCTGGCGTGCCCGTCCTCGTCGACGGCGGCCTGCAGGTGGGCGGCACCGCCGCCGACCCCGTGGTCTTCGCGGCGCTCTACGGACGCGGCGACCTGCGCGGCGCGCTGCGCCTCGAGGCGGCCCCGCGACGCGGGCGCCTCGACGTCCGCTCCACCCTGGCGTACCGCGACCTCACCAGCGACGTGCAGGTCGCGGTGTCCGGTGAGGAGGTGGTCGCGAGCGGCAGCCTCCGGGCGGGCGACGCGGTCCTGCTCGTCTCCGACCTCGGCGGCGCGGCGACGCTCACGGGCGCGGGGCGGCTCGACGGCTGGCAGGGAACGGTGTCACCCGGGCTCGCCGGGTTCGTGGTCGAGGGCCCCCTGGCCGCTCTGTCCCCCACGCTGCGGGGCTCGGCCCGACTCGCGCTCGGCGAGCCGGCCGGCGAGGGAGCCTGGCTGCGCGGGGAGTTCGCCGACCTCGCCGTCGCCGGCCAGGAGGTGGGCGACCTCGCGATCACTTCGGCAACCGCCGGGGCGCCGATCGCCATAGACGGCGACGGCGTGAGCGGCGTGTTCGACCCCGCCGACCAGTCGTGGATCCTGGAGCTAGAGGGCCTGACCCTGCCGGGCTCGCTGACCCTGGCCCTCGCCGCCGCCGGACGAGGACCGGAGGGCCGCGCCACCGGCCGCCTCGCGGGCGGCGCCGAGCTGGGCGTGGACGTGGGCGTCGAGGCGGAGGTCGGCGCGGGCGGCGCCAGCTTCTCGGCCTCCGGGACCGCCCTGGGCGGCGAGCTGTCCGTCTCCGGTCGCCGGCCGGCCGGCCGGGGGTGGACCGGCGAGGTGGCCCTGCAGGGGGCGGAGCTGCCGGCCACGGACGGCGAGCCGGCGGCGGTGCTGTCGGCGACGGGCGTCCTCCAGGGCAGCGGGCCCGTGCCCCAGGTGATACTCGCCACCGCGGCCTACGCGCAGGGCGCGGGCGTCGCCGCCGCCGGACGCGCGTCCATCGGCCCCGGGGGCGTGACACTCGACCAGACCGTCGCGCTGCCGCGCGCCACGGCCCCGCTGCGGGTGGAGGGCCGCCTGGCGCCCGGCCTCGACGTCAGGCTCAGCGCCGCCGGGGCGGCCCCTGGGCAGCCGAGCGGCGAGGTGCGCCTCCTCGAGCGCCAGGACGGCCTCGCGGCGATGGGCGCGCTGCAGGTGCCTCTCGGACCCGTCACCGTGAGGCTGGGGTCCGTCGGCTCGTCTCAGTCGCCGCAGCTCACGGTCACGCCGACGTCGCTGCCCGACGCCAGGCTCTCGGCCGACCTGGCCGCCGACGGGCTCCTCGAGCTGGTCTCCCGCGTAGCGAGCGAGGGGCTCGTCGTCACCGGGGGCGGGGCGGCCAGCGGCTCGGCCAGGCTGGACGTCGCGGCAGGGTCGTTGGAGCTGCGGCAGCTGGGGCTCGCGGTGTCGGGCTTCCGGGCCACGCTGTCCGGCAGGCTCGCGCCGGCGTCCGCCGACCTGGAGGGCTGGCTGGAGCTGCCCCTCGACACCCCGGACCCCGCCTCCAGGAGGCTGCCGGTGGCGGTGAGCGCGGCGGGCGGCCAGTGGCGGCTCAGCTCGAGCAGCCCGCTGGGCGAGGTCGCGGCCAGCTACGACGCGTCGTCGGGCGCAGCGCTCCTCGACGTGGCGCTCGAGCTGCGGAGCGACGGGAGCGGCGGCAGCCTGCTGCCGGGCGTGTCGGCCGGCGCCGTGAGCGCGCACCTGGCCTACGAGCCGGGGGCACCGCCCTCGGGCACGCTCTCCGTAGACGGCGTGCGGCTCACGCCGCCGGGCTGGGGCGAGGTCACCGTGAACGCCGACGCCGCGCTCGCGAACGGACGCCTCGAGGGGGCCGCGACCGTCGCCACCGCGGCGGGCAGCCTGAGCGTGAGCGGCGACGCCCCGGTGCCGAGGCTGCTCACCGCCCTCGGCGTCGAGCCCGAGGTAGCGGCTGCGGCGGCCGGCGGCTCCGACCAGCCCGGCGCCACCGAGGTCGAGCTGCGGCTCCGCACGATCGAGCTCGGCGCGGTCCCGTTGATCGCGTCGTCGGCCCCGCACCTCTCCGGCGCCCTCTCGGGCGTCGTGCGGCTGCAGGGCGACTTCGTGTTCGGCCAGCTCGTCGCGCCGGACCTCGCCGTGGGCGAGAACAGCCTGCCGGTTACGGTGCAGGTCTCGGGCCCGACCTCGCGCGTCGACGCCGACGTCATGCTGGGCAGGTCGCTGCTCGCGCTCACGCTCTCCGACCTGACGCTGTCGGGATCGGCGCGCCTCGAGCGCCTCCCGCTCGACCTGCTGGCCGAGGCGGTCGTGGGGCCGACCGACGTCACGGCGTTGCTCACCGGCGTCGCCCGCGTCGACCTGCCGCTGACGGACCCCGGCGCCGGCTACGCCGCCGTGGCCAGCGAGGAGCTCACCCTCCAGCGCGCCGGCGTCCTGACCCGCGGCGAGGTCACCCTCGTCTACGACCGGGGCTCGCTGTCCGTCGAGCGCGCCACGTTCTCGGGTCGCGGCGACTGGCACGCCGCCGGCGTCCTCGCGCCGGACCGGCTCGGCTTCGAGCTCGTGGCCGACGAGGCCGACTTCGGCCCCTTGCTCGGCCTGGTGCCGGGCCTGGCGCTCCTCGGCGTGGGCGCCGAGGGCAGCTTCGCCTTCGCGGCGTCAGGCACGCTGGCCGAGCCGCTGGTCACCTTCCAGACCGACGCGCTCGACTTCAGCGTGGCCGGCACCACGTACAGGCTCGCCGACACCGACGTGAGCCTCGAGGGCGCCGCGCTCTCGGCGGAGGCCACGCTCAGCGCCCTCTCGCCCGTGCGGGGCGACCTGCGCCTCGCCGGGGACGCGACCCTGGTGCTCGAGCCCTTCTCCCTGCGCGCCGCCGACCTGCGCTTCGAGGGGGCGCTGGTCGTGCCTGGCGTGGGGCGGATCGAGGACGTGTCCGGCTCGGTGACCCAGGACCCGCTGTTCCGGCCGTTCCTCGCCCTGACGGGGCGCCTCGGGGCGCCGCTCGCCGTGCAGGGCACGCTCGTGCCGCTCGACCTCAGGGCCGGCGGAACCGGGCTGCACGTCGCCTACCCCGGCCTGCTCATCGCCGACTCCACGCTGGCGGCCGACCTCCGGCTCGTGGGCGGCGAACGCGGCGTCGCCCTGAGCGGCGCGATCGAGGCCGACGAGGTCGTCATCGACCCCAGCGCGGCGGCGCCCGCAGAGGCGGACGAAGCGCCGGCCGGCGCCGGTGCGGAGGCGGCGGGAGCCGAGGAGGCCCGGGCAGGAGCCGGCGGGGACGCGGCCCCGGCCGCGGAGGGTGCGGCCGAGGCGGCGGAAGCGGCAGGAGCCGAGGACGCCGAGGTCTCCGCCGGCGACCAGGCTGCCGAGGACCCGAGGGCGAGCACCGTCGACCCGGCCGGCATGGCCCCCTCGCCAGTAGCGCCGACCGCCGCCGAGCCGGCGCCCGCGGGGGGTCTCGCGAGCCTGCGCTTCGACGACCTGCGCATCACGGCGCCGCAGCGGGTCGTGATGACCACCTCGTTCGCCTCGCTCGAGGCGTCACTCGACCTCACGCTCTCCGGCACCGGCGCCGAGCCGCGTCTGTCGGGCGAGGCGCGGGCGCTGCGCGGGAACCTGCGGTTCTCCGGGCGCGACTTCACCGTCGACCAGGCGGTCGCCACGTTCAGCCCCAACCGCGGCGTGCTGCCCGACCTGGACGTGAGCGCGCACACCGAGTTCGAGAAGGCGCGCGTGCTCGCGGGCAGCACCGACGTCGAGTTCGTGGCGCCTGAGGGCCGCACGTTCAGGGTCGACCTCGCCTTCTCCGGGCCCGTCGAGCTCGACGAGGACGGCGGCGTGCGCTTCGACGTGAGGCCGACGCTGACGTCCGAGGCGCTCATCGAGGTCGGGCCGGGCGACGCCGACCCCGCCGCCGCGGTGGGCAACGGGGTGCGCCCGCTCACGCAGGCCGAGCTGCTGACGCTCGTCACCCTCGGCCGGCTCGAGCTGGGGTCCGACCTCATCGGCGCCGGCGGCCTGGGCGGCGCGGTGGCGCAGGGCGCGCTCGACACCGCCGTCGACGTCCTGCTGCTCGGCGAGCTGCAGAACGCCCTGCGCGAGGCGCTCGGCCTCGACGTCCTGGAGATCCGCACCTCGTCGATCACCCAGCTCATCGACGGCGACCAGCCGTTCGGCGTGTCGGTGCGGCTGGGCGGCTACCTGAACCCCGAGCTGTTCGCCAGCTACCGCATCGGCACCGCCGACCCCGACGACCCGGGCTTCGCGGTCACGAACGAGGTCGCGCTGCAGTACGCGCTAGGCCCGCTCGACCTGGAGGTCTCGGGGCGCATCGACTTCCCCACGACCGGCGTGCTGGCGTCTCCCCGCTCGGCCCTCGGCCTCGGGCTCTCCTACGACGTCAGCCGGTGGCTGGGCCTCGACCTCTCGACCTCGCTCTCGACCGAACGCAGCCTCATAAGCTTCGGCGTGACCCTGCGGTGGTAGCCTCGTGACTCGGAGGGAACTGTGAGCGAGCGGCAGCGCGGCATCCTCGAGCGCGGCGAGGGCGGGGGCTTCCCCCTGTCCGGCCTCAGCGTCACCTTCGACGCCAGCGCCACGGCGCTCGTCGAGGACTCGGTGAGGCGCGGCGAGGGCCTACTGACGGCCGCGGGGGCGCTCGCCACCGACACCGGCGTCTACACGGGCCGCTCGCCGAGCGACAAGTTCATCGTCCGCAACGAGGCCAGCGCCGACGTCGCCTGGGGCGGCATCAACCAGCCCATGGAGCAGAGGCACTTCGACCTGCTGCTCCGCGACATGCACAGGCACGCGCGCGGCCTCGAGCTCCACGTCCAGCACCTCCACGCGGGCGCGGACGCGCGCTACCGCCTGCCCGTGCGCGTCGTCACCGAGTACGCCTGGCATGCGCTGTTCGCCCGCAACCTGTTCCGCGAGCCGGAGGACCGGAGGGCGCCCGACCCCCGGGTCGCGGCGCGCGACGCCCGCCGCCCGGTCGCGTCGGACGCGCCCTGGCGCGGCTGGACCGTCGTCGACCTGCCCAGCTTCCGCGCCGACCCCGATCGCCACGGCACGCGCTCCTCGACCGTGATCGCCGTCGACTTCCGCGAGCGCCTCGTGCTCATCGGCAACACCGAGTACGCCGGCGAGATCAAGAAGTCGGTGTTCTCGGTGCTGAACCTCGACCTGCCGCTGCGCGGCGTGTTCCCCATGCACTGCTCGGCGAACGAGCCGCTGGACGGCCTGGGCGGCGTGGCGCTGTTCTTCGGCCTGTCTGGCACGGGCAAGACGACCCTCTCGTCCGACTCGAGCCGGCGCCTGATCGGGGACGACGAGCACGGCTGGTCGGACGACGGTGTCTTCAACTTCGAGGGCGGCTGCTACGCCAAGGTCATCCACCTCTCGCCCGAGAAGGAGCCGGAGATCTTCGCCGCCAGCCACAGGTTCGGGACGGTGCTCGAGAACGTCGTCGTCGACCCCGAGACGCGCCAGGTCGACTTCGCGTCGGACGCGAAGACCGAGAACACGCGGGCGGCCTACCCCATCGAGTTCGTGCCGAACGCCTCGGAGTCGGGGGTCGGGAGCCACCCCGCCGACGTCGTCTTCCTCACCGCCGACGCCTTCGGCGTCCTGCCGCCCATCTCGCGTCTCACGCCCGAGCAGGCGATGTACCACTTCCTCAGCGGCTACACCGCGAAGGTCGCCGGCACGGAGCGCGGCGTCACCGAGCCGACGGCCACCTTCAGCACCTGCTTCGGGGAGCCGTTCATGCCCCTGCCGCCGGTCACGTACGCCCGGATGCTCGGCGAGCGTCTCACGAGCCACGGCGCCAGGGCGTGGCTCGTCAACACGGGCTGGACGGGCGGACCCTACGGCGTCGGCAGGCGCATGTCGCTGCCCGCCACCCGCGCCCTGGTGCGGGCCGCGCTGGCCGGTCGGCTCGACGACGTCCCGCTGCGCGCCGACCCGTTCTTCGGGCTCGCCTACCCCACGGCGGCGCCCGGCGTGCCTGCCGAGGTGCTCTCGCCGCGCGAGGCGTGGTCCGACCCCGACGCGTACGACGAGACGGCCAGGCGCCTCGTGGCGATGTTCCGCGAGAACTTCAGGCGGTCCTTCGACGGCGTCGCGGGCGACCTCGCAGGCGCCGGCCCGAGCTGAGGCGGAGCGGCGACGCGGCCCCGGCGGTCCCTCGCCGACCAGGGCCCGGCAAGCCCCACCGGCAACGGCTAGTCGCTCGGCTCCCAGCGCGCCAGCCGGCGGCTCCCCGCCAGCAGCGGCACGAGCGTGAACAGGGCGCACACCAAGGCGAGGCCGGCCAGCACCAGCAGGCCGTCGGGGGCCGTCCAGGAGAAGGCTCCGGCACCTCCGGCCAGCGCCCGCCACGACGGGTAGGCGAACAGCAGCGTCGACAGGGCCGCGTAGGCGAGCGACAGCGCCATGTAGAGGAGCCCGCCGCTCGAGACGGCGACCTCGTGGGGGTTCACGCTGTCGAAGCGCGGGAACGCCGCGCCGAGCCCCACGCCCAGGCCTGCCGTGGCGAACGCCGCCAGGCCGCCGGCCAAGGGGGCGGCGAACGCCAGCGCCGGCGAGAGCTCGAGGCGCCCGGCCACGGCGAGGCCGAGGCCCACGCCCAGCGCCAGCATCGGGGGCAGCGCGCCGAGGAACTTCGCGAACACCACCCGCCACGCCCGCACCGGCGCGGTGCGCAAGAGCCAGACCGCCTCGCCCTCGAGCGACACCAGCGGGAACGCCAGCCTCACGCCCACGCCGGCGAGGAGGAAGGCGAGGAACGCCACGTTCATCGCGCCTATGACGTCGCGGAAGCGCTGGATCCCCACCGAGAGGCTCGCGGTGCTGATGAAGTAGACGCCGGCCAGCGCGCCCAGGACTAGGAGCTGCGACCACTGCGACGGGTCCCGCAGCAGCAGGCGCACGTCCTTCACGACCATCCCCCCACCCACGGGGCCCAGGACCCTCTCCCACGCCGGCGGACGCTCCGAGGAGCGCCTCCTGCCGCCGCCCCAGGGCGTGTCCCCCTCGGTGCGGTACCAGCCGGCCGCGTAGGCGCGGGTCGCGAGGAGCACCAGCCCGCCCAGCGTGGCGAGCGCGAGGGCCACCAGCAGCGTGGCGCCCGCGGAGAAGCGCCCCTCGAGGCCGTGCCACACGGCGTCGGCGGCCCAGGTGCTGGGCAGCCAGCCGATGTCGAGGGCGGCGAAGCGCTGCAGGAGCACCTCGAACTCCTCGGGCGTGAGCGCCTGCAGCTGCTCCGGCCGCAGCGCGCGCAGCCCGAGCACCAGCCCGGCGGCCACGACGACGCTGGCGGCCGTCGCGAACTCCCGCGCCTTGCCCGCCGGGGCCACGCGCATCAGCACGAGCGCCAGCAGCGCGCCGAGGGCCACCGGGAGCGCGTAGAGGCTGGCCAGCGCCAGCAGCGCCACGGGGTAGTAGAGCGCGGGCGCGAGGCGCTCGCCGCCGAGGGCGACGAGCACCGGCACCGTGAACACCGCCGGGAGCAGGGCGCTCGAGGCGTAGGTCTCGGCGACCTTCAGCGCGAACACGCGGAACGCCGGCACCGGCTGCGAGAGCAGGAAGGGCAGGTCGACGGAGCCGTAGAGCGTGCCGATCGAGCCCGTCAGCACCGAGAAGGCCACGGCGACCATCAGCACCGCCAGCATGCCCTCGAGGCTGCGCCGCGCCACGGCGTCGGCGATCGTGCCGATGTCGGGGTAGGTCGCCAGGAAGCGGAGCCCGCGGACCGTGATCGCGTGCATCCCCCAGTAGACGAGCGCCAGCAGCGCCACGCCCACGACCGCGCGCGTCGGGCGTCGGCGGAGGGAGTTGAGGGCGCCGCGCAGGCGCATCGCGAGGAGCGCCATGGCCCTAGGCGGCCTCCTCGGTCAGGCGCAGGAAGATCTCCTCGAGGTCGGCCGCGTCGTCGCCGACGCGCTGCCTCAGCTCGGCCAGGGTGCCGCGCGCCACGGCGCGCCCCCGGGTCATGAGCACGATCTCGTCGGCGACGGCCTCCGCCACCGCCAGCGAGTGCGTGGTGAGCAGCACGGCGCCGCCGTCGTCGGCATGCCGGCGCATCAGGGCCCGCACGTCGCGGGCGCCGCGCGGGTCGAGGCCGACCATCGGCTCGTCGATCACCAGCGCCGGCGGACGATGCAGCAGCGCGGCGCAGAACGTGAGGCGCTGACGCATGCCGTGCGAGTAGGTCTGCACGAGCTCGTCCGCGGCGTGCGCGAGCTCGAACCGCGCGAGCAGCTCGCGTGAACGCTCCTCGGCCCCGTCCACCCGGCGCAGACGTCCCAGGAAGCGCAGCAGCTCGCGACCCGTGAGGTTCGGGTAGAGGTACGGCCGGTCGGGCACGTAGCCGATGAGCGCCTTGGCCTCCAGGGGCCGCCTGACGACGTCGTGCCCGCCCACGGTCACCGTCCCCGCCGAGGGCATGACCTGCCCCGTGACGGCGCGGATCGTCGTGGACTTGCCCGCCCCGTTCGGCCCGAGCAGCGCCACCACGCGCCCGCGGGGGACCGCGAACGACAGGCCGTCCACGGCGGTGACCCGCCCGTACCGCTTGACGAGCCCGTTCACCTCGATCATGCCGATCAGGCTACGTGCCCGCGGGGGTAGGACCGTGTGGGCGAGTCGTCTCTCGGGGCATCGCTGGCGCGGCGCGTGGCCCGGCCGCAGAGAGAGGCGCCCGACCACCCCCCTCGAGTCAGTATCTCGTCTTCGGCGTACTGACTCGAGCGTCTGGAGGCACGAGATCCCCGTCAGGGCCGCGCGCAACGCCGCCAGGGGCCTCCTAGGCAGTAGCCCGCCAGCGGTCTACCGACATAGCGTGCGCGGCTCACCACCCTCGGCCCGGGCCATCCGGCCCCCGCGCGCTCGGGCGCCGGGGCAGCGCTCAGTCGGCGGCGGCGGCCGCGGCGGCGGCGCGCTGCTCGAGGACCGCCTCGTACGCGACCCGCAGCGCCGAGTCGCTCTCGAGGTGGACGATCGCCTCGCCCTGCACCTCGCTCATCTCGCGCACGGGTCCGAGGGCCATGACCTCGAACTCGCCCTCCTCGTCCGCGGTGCCGGTGCCGACGACCTCGCCGTCCACGACGATCTGCACCGTCTGGCCGGGCTTGAGCCCGCGTCCCTCGGCGACGATCGTGTCGGGGAAGCGCGTGTCCTCGGCTGGGATGTCGGGCGTCACGCCCTCCTCGGCGATGCTCTGCCGCGTGGGCGTGAGCCACTCGAACGACACGTAGCGGAGCTGGCCGCCGTCGGAGAGCGAGAGCACGGACTGCGCGACGCCCTTGCCGAACGTCTGCTCGCCCACGATGAGAGCGCGGCCGTTCTCCTGCAGAGCGCCGGCCACGATCTCGGAGGCCGAGGCCGACTGCTCGTTCACGAGCACGACCATCGGCAGGTCGTAGGCCGCCGGGTCGGCGGAGGCGATGCGCTGCGTGACGCCGCGGGCGCGCTGGAAGACGATGTCGCCGCTGGCGAGGAACTCGTCGGCGACGAGGATGGCCTGGGTGAGCAGGCCGCCCGAGTTGTCGCGCAGGTCGAGGATCAGCGAGGTGGCGCCCTGCTCGATGAGGCGGTCGAGGTGCTCGACGAGCTGTTCATGCAGGAGCTGGTTGTTGAAAGAGCTGAGGCTGATGTACCCCACTCCGTCCGGCAGCATCGTGCTGCTGACGTCGATGATCTGGATCGTGTCGCGGACGATCTCGAACTCGAGCGGCTCGGGGACGCCGGGGCGGCTCATCTTCAGCTTGACGGTCGTGCCCTTGGGCCCGCGGACGACGTCGGCGACCTCGGAGGTCGTCAGATCGCTGACGTCCATGCCGTCGACCTCGAGGAAGACGTCGCCGCGCTGCAGGCCGGCCTCGCTGGCCGGACCGCCCTTGTAGACGGTGAGGACCTCCACGCCCTTGCCGGTGTTCCTGTTGTGCGGCGTGAGCACGGCCCCGATGCCCTCGAACGAGCCGGAGAGGTCCTGCGTCTCCCGGGCGGCCGCCCGCGGCTCGATGTAGGCGGTGTACGGGTCCTCGAGGGACTCGATCATGCCGTTGATGGCCCCGCGGATCAGCTTCTCGTCGTCGACGTCGTGCAGGTAGCCGCTCTTCAGCGCGCCGTAAGACTGGATCAGCGCCCGGCCCGCGGCGGTGTTGAGGAACTCGCCGGCGAAGTCGCGCGACACCTGCGCGTATACGGCCATCGTGGCGACGGTGAGGGCCACCAGGCCGGTGATCATCCATCTACGCTTCATAAGCCTCCAAGGGCGCGGCCGTGGGCCGGTAGACCGTGAGCCTCGCTGTGCATCGGGAAGTATACGCAGCAGGGGGGTGCGAGTCCGTAGGGACAATGACGGCCTAATCTCTAGGGGATGCGGGTCCTGTTCGTCTCCGCCGAGGTCGCGCCGTACAGCAAGGTGGGGGGTCTGGGCGACGTGGCAGGCTCGCTGCCGGCCGCGCTCGTCGGGCTCGGCCACGAGGTGCTCGTCGTCACCCCCTGGTACGGCGGTCTCGGAGGCGGCGCGCGCCCGCTCTGGATCGGCGACGTCGCGGTGCCGTTCGACGGCGGCACGGTGACCGTGGGCGTCGGCACGCTGGAGGAGCGCGGCGTGCGCCTGGCCTTCGTCGGCCACCCCGTCTACGCCCGCGAGCGCGTCTACGGCCACGAGGACGACCCATGGCGCTTCGCGCTGCTCTCGCGCGCCGCGCCGCAGGTCGCGCAGCGGGTCGGCTTCAGGCCGGACGTGGCGCACGCCAACGACTGGCACACCGGCCACCTGCCGCTCCTGCTGGCGCGGGGCCGGCACCTGCCCGAGGGCTTCCCGCGCCTCCCGAGCGTCTTCACCGTGCACAACGCGCAGTACCAGGGCGAGTCGGAGATGACGGCGACGCTGCGCTGGCTGCGGCTGCCCGGCGAGCTGGCCGGCTCGTTCGCGAACCACTACGGGCGCTTCAACGCCCTCAAGGCCGGCGCCGGGTTCGCCACGCGGGTCACCACCGTCAGCCCCACCTACGCGCAGGAGCTCACGCAGCCCGAGCACGGCTGGGGCCTCGACGGCGCCTTCAGGAGCCTCGCCGGACGTCTCACGGGGATCCTCAACGGCATCGACGTCGAGCGCTGGGACCCCGCGACCGACCCCCACCTGCCGGCCCGCTACGACGCCGCCCACCCGAACGCCAAGGCGTCGTCGCAGGTCGCCCTGCGCGAGCGCTACGGGCTCGAGCCCGGCCTGCCCGTGCTCGCCGCCGTGTCGCGGCTCGTCGAGCAGAAGGGCATCGACCTGCTACTGGAGGCGGCGCCGCGGCTGCTGCGGATGGGCTGGGCGCTGGCTCTGCTCGGCACCGGCGAGCCGGAGCTGGAGGCGGCCGCGCTGGCCCTGGCGGCGGACAACCCGGGCCGCGTGGGCGTGACGATAGAGTTCGACGAGCCTCTCTCCCACCTCTTCTACGCCGGCGCCGACGCCCTGGCGATGCCGAGCCGCTTCGAGCCGTGCGGGCTCAGCCAGATGATCGCCATGCGCTACGGGACCCTGCCGATCGTGCGCGCCACGGGCGGGCTGCGCGACACCGTCGAGCACATGCGCACCGGCTTCGCCTTCGAGCACGCCACGGCCGCGGGGCTCGCCTGGGCCGCCGCCGAGGCGCTCGCCGTGGGGCCCGGCACCGACAGGTGGCGGGCGATGCAGCAGGCGGCGATGCGCCAGGACCACTCCTGGCGGACGTCGGCACGGCGCTACGCGGCGCTGTATGAGGCGGCCGTCGCGAGCGTGATACCGTCACGGCCATGACCGACCAGGACGCCGGGCGCGGCGCCCACGTGGTCCCCGCACAGGAAGGCGACGCGTCCGCCGCTGCACAGGCGAGCGTCGCGGACTGGCGCGAGCTCCTCGAGCTGAGGCGGTTCAACGCCGCGAAGCAGGCCTACCTGGTGGCCACCTACGCCGGCGCCGGCCGGCTCGCGGCGGACGCCGAGAGCGACGACGACGCGGTCAGGGCCGCTCTCACGGCGCTCGCCGACGTGGAGGACCTGCTGCGCGAGCGGCGCTACGCCAAGGCCGGCGAGCGCATCGCCAGGCTGCAGCACAAGCCGCCTCTGGCGCCGTGGCACGACCTGCAGGCCGACATCGAGGCCCTGGCCGCGGTGGGCAAGGCCCTCGACAAGCGCGACCCCGAGCAGGCGCTGGCGGACCTCGACCGGCTGGGCGACACCTGGTTCGTCGCCGAGGCCAGCACGCTACGCGGCACCGCCCAGGCCTACCTGGGCGACGGCGTGGCGGCGAAGGCCTGCTTCGAGGCGGCCGTCGCCGTGGACCCCAAGCACTTCCGCGCCCTGACGAACCTCGGCAACGTCGCGCTGGAGGAGGGCGACGTCGACGGCGCCATCGCGCGCTACCGCGAGGCCCTGGCGGTGAACGAGGAGTTCTCGAACGCCCACCACAACCTCGGCGTGGCGTACCGCCGCAAGGGCGACCTCGGCAAGAGCGTGAGGCACCTCAGGCGCGCCCAGCGGCTCGCCTACCGGCAGGACGCCGCCGAGGCGCGCGAGAGCTTCATGAAGGCGGGCGGCGCGCGCTTCGGCGGCGCGCTGAAGTGGGTGCTGTGGGTGGCCATAGGCGCGGCCGTGTGGTGGGTGCTGCGGTCGCAGGGCGTGCTCTAGCTCACTCCTCCAGGAGCTGCCTGAGCACGGCGTCGACCTCGGCGTCGTCGAGCCGCCTGAGGGCGCCGGGGCCCTGCGCGGCGTCGAGCACGCGGCCCACCTCTTCGAGCACCACGACGTCGTCCACCGTCACGAGCCTGCGGATCAGCTCGAACTGCTTCTGTTCGACCTCAGCCTGCGTCGACAACGCTTCGCGACCTCCCCGTCGCAGCCTAAGTCCGCCCTCGCCGGCGCGCGGTGAAGGGCGCACCAGCGCGGCCGCTGCGCCCTTCATCGACGCGGGCCTGGCTCACTCGACGGTCACGCTCTTGGCCAGGTTCCGGGGCTGGTCGACGTCGCGGCCCAGCCGGTTCGCCACCTCGTAGGCCAGGAGCTGCAGGGGCACGACGTTGACGACCGGCGAGAGGTACTCGTGCGTCCGCGGCACGTAGACGACCTCGTCGGCGTGCTCCCTCACGCGCTCGTCGCCCTCGTTGGCCACGACGATGAGCCGTCCGTCGCGCGCCTTGACCTCCTGCAGGTTCGAGACGGTCTTGTCGTAGAGCGGCGAGGCCGTGGCGACGGCGACCACGGGCAGGTGCTCGTCGATGAGCGCGATCGGCCCGTGCTTCATCTCGCCCGTCGGGTAGGCCTCGGCGTGGACGTAGCTGATCTCCTTGAGCTTCAGCGCGCCCTCCAGCGCCGTCGCGACGTTCACGCCGCGGCCGAGGAAGAGGGCGCTCCGCGCGCCGAGCAGGCCCTCGGCCACGCGCGCCACCTCCTCGCGGCACCTCAGCGCCCGCTCGACCTGCTGCGGCAGCTCGCGCAGGCCGCGCACGAGCTCGCGCGCCAGGTCGTCGTCGACGGTGCCGCGCGCCCGGCCCAGCCACAGGGCGAGGAGCGCGAACGCGGCCACCATCGCCGTGTAGGCCTTGGTGCTGGCCACGCCGATCTCGGGCCCGGCGTGGATGTAGAGCACGTCGTCCACCTCGCGCGACAGCGACGAGCCCTTGACGTTGAGCACGGCCAGGGTGCGCGCCCCGCGTCGCCGCGCCTCGCGCAGGGCCTCGAGCGTGTCGATCGTCTCGCCCGACTGCGAGACGGCCACGCACAGCGTGCGCTCGTCGACGACCGGCTCCGAGTAGCGGAACTCGCTGGAGACGACGGTGGCGGCGGGCAGGCGGGCGAGGCGCTCGAGCAGCGCCTGGCCGACCATCCCCGCGTAGGAGGCCGTCCCCGCCGCGGTGATCACGACCCGGTCGACGGCCAGCGGGTCGAGCCCGAGGTCGAGGTCGACGCCGAGGCCGTCGCCGGTGAAGCGGCCGAAGAGCGTGTTCTGCAGCACCGTGGGCTGCTCGTAGATCTCCTTGAGCATGTAGTGCGGGTAGCCCGCCTTCTCGGCCGCCTCGGCGTCCCACTCGACCGTCGTCGCCTCGCGGGCGACGGGCTCCCCGGCCAGGTCGGTGATGACGACCTCGTCCGCGCGCAGGACCGCGACGTCGCCGTCGAGCAGGTAGACGACCTCGCGCGTGTAGGGCAGCAGGGCCGGCACGTCGGAGGCGAGGTACGTCTCCCCCGCGCCGAGCCCGATGACGAGCGGGCTGGTGTTCCGCGCCGCGACGAGGAGGTCGTGGTCGACGTGCGTGACGACGAGCGCGTAGGCGCCCTCGACCTCGGCCAGCGCCGCGCGCACCGCCGCGGGCAGGGCGCCCAGCACCGCGTACTTCTCCTCGATCAGGTGCACGAGCACCTCGGTGTCGGTGTCGGAGGCGAACACGTGCCCCCGCGCCGCGAGGTCTCGCTTCAGCGCCACGTAGTTCTCGATGATGCCGTTGTGGATCACGGCCAGCCGCCCGTCCTCCGAGAGGTGGGGGTGGGCGTTGACGTCGTTGGGCCTGCCGTGCGTGGCCCACCG